>DAITOH010000124.1:0-4321 GCA_036834225.1 Thiobacillaceae bacterium
CCAGGGCTAAGCACAAAGCATGCCAGCTTTTGAATGAGGCACAACCATTGTGCCACAATGCTCGATTTAGCCTATGCGCTTTTTCGTGCACCAGGATAGAGCACTGCGCTCCATGATGGTGCACCCCCGATGCGGCAGCCTGACCGTACAATGCAGGTCTCCTCCGACGCCGACGCCCCATGACCGATCACTATGCCGTCTTCGGCAACCCCATCGCCCATTCCAAGTCGCCCCTGATTCACGCCGCTTTCGCCCGACAGACCGGCCAGGATCTGGATTACACCGCCCTGCTCGCCCCTATAGATGGTTTCGTCGAGTGCGTGACTGCGTTTCGCGCCGGCGGCGGCCTTGGTGCGAACGTCACCGTGCCGTTCAAGCAGCAGGCCCATGCGCTCGCCACTCGGCGCTCCGCCCGCGCCGAGGCGGCCGGGTCGGTCAACACCCTGCACTTTCTGGGTGCGGAGATCTTCGGCGACAACACCGACGGCGTGGGTCTGGTTACCGATCTCACACGCAATCTCGGTGTCGACATCAAGGGGCGACGCATCCTACTCTTGGGGGCGGGCGGCGCCGCGCGGGGGGTCATCATGCCCTTGCTGGCGCTAGCTCCGGCGGCCCTCATGATCGCCAATCGCACCCCTGGCCGGGCAGCGGAGCTGGCCGCGCACTTCCGTGATGCCGGGCCGGTCGAGGGCGGAGGTTACGAGACCTTGGCCGGGGCGTCCTACGACCTCGTCATCAATGCCACGGCCGCGAGCCTGGCGGGGGAGCTCCCCCCCCTGCCGGAGGGGATCTTCGCGGCCGATGCGCTCGCCTACGACATGATGTACGGTCGCGACACCCCCTTTCTTCAGCTTGCCCGCCAGGCCGGGGCACGCACCGCCGACGGGCTGGGCATGCTGGTGGAACAGGCGGCGGAGGCCTTCTTCCTCTGGCGCGGCGTGCGCCCCGAGACCGCGCCGGTGATCGCAATGTTGCGGGCAGGCTAAAGCGAGACGGTGATGCTGCGGCTGCTCCTGAAGACGCTGCTGGTCGTCTTCCTCGTCGTCGTGGCCGTGCAGCTGTGGTTTCTGGTACAGGTGGCGTGGTGGGGCTACTTCAACCCGTCTTCCACCGCCTTCATGGAAGCGGGCTTAGTGCGCCTGCAGGAGAAGAGACCGGATGCCGAACTGCGTCACCGCTGGGTGCCCTACGAGCGCATCTCCATCCACCTGAAGCGGGCCGTGGTGGCCGCCGAGGACAGCCGCTTCCTGACCCACCAGGGCTTCGACTGGGAAGGCATCAAGACGGCCGTGGAAAAGAACGTCAAGCACGGCCGCATTGTCGCCGGCGGCTCCACCATCAGCCAGCAGCTTGCCAAGAACCTGTTCCTGTCCGCCTCGCGTAACCCCCTGCGCAAGCTGCAGGAGGCGGCCATCACGGTGATGCTGGAAAGCCTCTGGAGCAAGCGACGCATCCTGGAGGTCTACCTCAACGTCATCGAATGGGGTAACGGCCTCTACGGCGCCGAGGCCGCAGCCCGGCACTACTACGGAATACCGGCCGCGCGGCTAAGCCCCTCGCAGGCCGCACACTTGGCGGCGATGATCCCCAATCCGCGTTACTACGAGACCCACCGCACAGCACGCGGCCTGCTCAAGCGGCAGGCCATCATCGCGCGGCGCATGCAGCAGGTCACGGTGCCCAGATAGAGGTCTACCCGACCGGCATTGGGGTTTACAATGCCGCGCCATGGCTGAAGACCGCGCAACCCGCACCTCCGAACACCCGGAAGACAGCATCCGACAGGTGATGGACCTCATCGCCCGTCAACGGCTGGTAGAAGACCTCGTCCGCAAGCAGGACATGCCGCGGCACGAGCTGGTCGAGTCCCTGGTGCACAAGCAGAACATCGTCGAGCTGCAGAAGAAGCTCGATCAGCTCCACCCGGCCGACGTGGCCTACATCCTCGAGGCCCTGCCCCTGGAGGACCGTCTCCTGGTCTGGGACCTGGTCAAGGCCGAGCGCGACGGCGACATCCTGATCGAGGTGTCGGACGCGGTGCGGGAATCCCTCATCGAGTCCATGGACAACCACGAACTGGTGGCAGCCGCCGCCAGCCTGGATACGGACGAGATCGCCGATCTGGCGCCGGACCTGCCCAAGGACGTGGTGCAAGAGCTGCTGCGCTCCCTGGATGCGGCCAAGCGCGCGCAGGTGGTGTCCTCCCTGAGCTACAAGGAGGACTCGGTTGGCGCCCTGATGGATTACGACTTCGTGACCATCCGCGCGGATGTGACGGTGGAAGTGGCCCTGCGCTACCTGCGGCGGCTCGGCGATCTGCCCAGCCACACCGACAAACTGTTCGTGGTGGATCGCAAGGGCAAGCTGATCGGCGTGTTGCCCATCAAGCGGCTGCTAATCCACGACCCGGACGTGCACGTGGCCGCCATCATGGTGGACGACCCGGTCACCTTCCGCGCCAGTGACGATGCCTCCGATGCCGCCCAGGCCTTCGAGCGCTACGATCTGATCTCCGCCCCGGTATTGAACAGCGACGACAAGCTTATCGGGCGGCTTACGGTGGATGTGGTGATGGACTACATCCGCGCCGAGACCGAATCGGACATGCTGTCGCTTGCCGGCCTGCGCGAGGAGGAGGACCTCTTCACCACGGTCTGGAAGGCGGCCAAGAACCGCTGGCTGTGGCTCGGCATCAACCTGTGCACGGCGCTGGTCGCCTCGCGTGTTGTGGGCGCCTTCGAGGGCAGCATCGAGAAACTGGCAGCCTTGGCGGCGCTGATGCCCATCGTCGCCGGACTGGGCGGCAACACCGGCAACCAGACCGGCGCCCTGGTCGTGCGCGGTCTGGCCTTAGGCCTCATCAATCAAGACAACGCGCAGCGGCTGCTGGTCAAGGAGCTGGGCATCTCACTGCTCAATGGCGCCGTCTGGGGCGGCGTCATGGGCGTGGTGACCTATCTGCTCTACGGCAACGTCGGCCTGGGCGCGGTGATGGCCCTGGCCATGCTGCTCAATCTGATGGTCGCTGCCTTAGCCGGCTTCTTCGCCCCCACCCTAATCGACCGCCTAGGCCGCGACCCCGCCTTCGGCACCGCCGTGCTGATCACCTTCATCACCGACTCCATGGGCTTTTTTATCTTCCTGGGGCTAGCCACCGTGTTCCTGTTGTGAGCTTATCCATGCATTCCGCCATCATCAGCGAGGACCCACAGACATGAAGACTGCCCTCATCACCGGCATCACCGGCCAAGACGGCGCCTACCTAGCCGAATTCCTATTGGCCAAGGGCTACGAGGTGCACGGCATCAAGCGCCGCACCAGCCTGTTCAACACCGACCGCATCGACCACCTCTACCAGGACCCGCACGAGCCCAACCGCCGTTTCATCCTGCACCACGGCGACCTGACCGACTCCTCTAGCCTGATTCGCATCATCCAGCAGGTGCAGCCAGACGAGATCTACAACCTCGGCGCCCAAAGCCACGTTGCAGTGTCCTTCGAGGAGCCCGAATACACCGCCAACTCCGATGCCCTGGGCACACTGCGCATCCTCGAGGCAATCCGCATCCTGGGGCTAGAGAAGAAGACCCGCTTCTACCAGGCATCCACCAGCGAGCTCTACGGCAAGGTGCAGGAGATCCCGCAGCGCGAGACCACCCCCTTCTACCCGAGGAGCCCCTACGCTGTAGCCAAGCTCTACGCCTACTGGATCACGGTCAACTACCGCGAGGCCTACGGCCTGTATGCCTGCAACGGCATCCTGTTCAACCACGAAAGCCCCATCCGCGGCGAAACCTTCGTCACACGCAAGATCACCCGCGCCTTAGCAAGAATCAAACTCGGCCTGCAAGACCGCCTATACCTCGGCAACCTCGACGCCAAACGCGACTGGGGCCACGCCAAGGACTACGTCGAGATGCAGTGGCTCATGCTGCAACAGGCCGAGCCCGAAGACTTCGTCATCGCCACCGGCGTGCAGTATTCCGTGCGCGACTTCGTCAACGCCGCCGCCAAGGAACTCGGCATGCAGATCCGCTGGGAAGGCCAGGGCGTAGACGAGAAGGGCTACTGGATACACCCCTCCTCCGCAGGCGGGGCAAGCTCTGGGGCAGAGGGCGAACGCTTAATCATCGCCGTCGACCCGCGCTACTTCCGCCCCACCGAGGTGGATACCCTGCTTGGCGACCCGTCCAAGGCGCGCGAGAAGCTAGGCTGGAGGCCGCGTATCAGCTTTCAGGAACTGGTGGCCGAGATGGTGCGCGAGGACTTGAAGGCCGCCGAGCGTGATGAACTGATCAAGAAGCACGGCTACAAGGCC
>DAITOH010000125.1:0-4315 GCA_036834225.1 Thiobacillaceae bacterium
TCGTGCCGAGTGATAACGCTCGGCATGAAGCGCTTAAGCACCCAGCGATGAAGATCATCATTCTCGGCGCCGGCCAGGTCGGCTCCAATCTCGCAGCCAGTCTGGTCTCTGAAGCCAACGACATCACGGTCGTGGACGTGGATGCTGCCAAGCTGGCCGAGCTGCAGGACCGCTACGACCTGCGCACCTTAGTCGGGCACGGCTCACACCCCTCGGTCCTGCGCGCCGCCGGTGCCGAGGATGCCGACATGCTGGTGGCGGTGACGCAGTCGGACGAGATCAACATGGTGGCCTGCAAGCTGGCCGCCACGCTGTTCAACATCCCCACCAAGATCGCGCGCATTCGGGCCGCGGACTACATGAAAAACCCCCTGCTGTTCCAGCCCGAGCACATGGCGGTCGACTACACCATCAGTCCGGAGCAGGAGATCACGAATTATCTGCGCCGCCTGATCGATTATCCGGAGGCGTTGCAGGTGGTGGACTTCGCCGATGGCCGCATCCGTCTGGTCGTGGTCAAGGCGCGCCGCGGCGGACCTCTGGTCGGACATGAACTGAGGGACCTGCGCCGGCACCTGCCGGAACTCGATGCACGCGTGGCCGCCATCTACCGCCGCGACCGGGCCATCGTGCCGGAGGGCAAGACCGTCATCGAGGACGGCGACGAGGTCTTCTTCGTCGCCGCCACCGAGAACATCCGCGCGGTGATGAAGGAGATGCACCATACGGACCAATCGGTGCGGCGGGTGATGATCGCCGGCGGCGGCAACATCGGCAGTCGGCTCGCCGCCGCGCTCGAGGATGACTACGAGGTCAAGCTGGTGGACCACAACAAGCAGCGGGCCGAGGTCCTCGCCCAGCGGTTGCGGCACACGCTCGTCCTGGTCGGTGACGCCACCGATGAGGAACTGCTGCTGCAGGAGAACGTGGACGAGATGGATGTGTTCTGCGCGCTGACCAATGACGACGAGGACAACATCATGTCCTGTCTGCTGGCCAAACGCATGGGGGTGCGCAAGGTCATCGCCCTGACCAACCGCCCCACCTATGTGGACCTGCTGCAGGGCGGCGAGATCGACATCGCCCTGTCGCCCGCCCAGGCCACCATAGGCCCCCTGTTGACGCACATCCGGCGCGGTGACGTGACGGTGGTGCACAGCCTCAGACGCGGTGCGGCAGAGGCCCTGGAGGCGGTGGTGCACGGCGACGAGAAGAGTTCGAAACTGGTCGGGCGGCGCATCGAACAGGTCGCCCTGCCCGAGGGTGCTAGCATCGTTGCCATCCTGCGCGGCGAGACCGTGATCATCGCCCATCACGACACGCTGATCCGGCCGGAGGACCACCTGATCATCTTCGTCCCCAACAAGCGTCAAGTCCCCCAGGTGGAGCGACTGTTCCAGGTCAGCCTGGGCTTTTTTTGACCGCGGCAGGGGGAGGGCATGCACAGACTGGCCCCGATCTTGCACGTCCTTGGCTTGATCATCATGGTCTTCGGGCTGTCCATGCTGCTGCCTTTAACGGTGTCCCTGGTGCAGGGCGACGATGCCCAGCGCGCCTATGACAAGGCCTTAGTCGCCACCTTGCTCACCGGTCTTCTGCTGTGGCTCGTCTCCCGCCGACACTACCGTGAGATGCGCAGCCGAGACGGCTTCCTGCTGGTGGTGATGGTCTGGTCCATCCTGCCCTTGTTCGCCGCACTCCCCCTGATGCTCTATCTGCCGGATCTGAGTTTCACCGATGCCTATTTCGAGGCCATGTCCGGGTTGACGGCCACCGGCTCGACCGTGCTTGCGGGGCTCGACGACCTTCCCAAGTCCATCAACCTTTGGCGTACACAACTGCACTGGCTGGGCGGGATGGGGGTGATCGTCCTGGCGGTGGCCATCCTGCCGCTTTTGGGCGTGGGCGGCCGGCAGATGTTCAAGGCCGAGGTGCCCACGCCGATGAAGGACACCAAGCTCACGCCGCGCATGGCCGAGACGGCCAAGGGGCTATGGCTGGTCTATATCCTGCTCACCGTCGCCTGCATGCTGTCCTATCGTCTAGGCGGGATGGCATGGCTAGATGCCCTGATCCACGCCTTCAGCACCATGGCCCTGGGCGGCTTTTCGTCCTATGACGCCAGTCTGGGCCACTTCGACTCCGTGGCACTGGAGGCGATCACCATGGTGTTCGCCCTGCTGGCGGCGATGAACTTCGCCAGTCACTTCCTGTTCATGCGTAGCCGCAGCTTCCGTGTCTATCTGAGCGATGCCGAGATCCGCGTCTTTCTAGGCGTCGTGCTAGCGAGTTGCCTGGGGCTCGCACTGTATCTGTGGGCCAAGGACATCTACCTGGACTTTCCGAGCGCCCTGCGCTACGCCGCCTTCAATACCATCTCGCTCGCCACCTCCTTAGGCTACGTCAATGACGACTACAACGCCTGGCCTTACTTCGCCGCCCTGTGGATGCTGTTTTTGGGCAGCTTCGCCGCCTGCTCCGGCTCCACCGGCGGCGGCATCAAGATGCTGCGCGCCAAGCTGCTCTACAAGCAGCTTTATCGGGAACTGATCAAGCTCATGCATCCCAACGCCCAGACCCCGACCAAACTGGGCGAGCACGTGGTGCCCAACAAGATCATCTATGCCGTCCTGGCCTATTTCTTTGTCTATGTCGCCAGTATCGTTAGCTTCACCCTGGCCCTCGCCGCCTCGGGTCTGGATGTGTTCACGTCCTTCACCGCAGTGGTGGCTACCATCAACAACACCGGTCCCGGTCTCGGTCAGGTCGGACCTGCCAGCAACTACGCCGTGTTGAACGACTTCCAGACCTGGGTCTGTACCCTGGCCATGCTCATGGGGCGGCTGGAACTCTTCACCCTGCTTGTGGTTCTCACCCCCGCCTTCTGGAGGAAATGAGATGAGCGCGCTAGAGACCTTCGAGAAGATGCTGGCCCAAGGCAAGGACAATGCCCTCCTGCGCTATTGCCTGGGCAACGAGTACCTCAAGTCGGCACGACCCGCCGAGGCCGTCGTGCATCTGCGCCAGGCGGTCAACCAGGATCCGCGCTATTCCGCCGCCTGGAAACTGCTGGGCAAGGCCCTGGATGAGACGGGGGCCCTCGCCGAGGCACTGGAGACCTATCGCCAGGGCATTGCCGCGGCCGAGTCCAAGGGCGACGTCCAGGCCGCCAAGGAGATGAAGGTGTTCGCGCGGCGCATCGAGAAGCGGCTTGCGGCCGACGGATGACGCCGCCGGGGCCTTGGGCTAACATCGCTGATATCACTTGCTTTCGTGGAGCAACCGACCATGGCGCGCATGGTGCAATGCATCAAACTGGGTCGTGAGGCCGAAGGCATGGATTTCCCTCCTTATCCGGGCGAGCTGGGCAAGCGGATTTACGATAGCGTCTCGAAGGAAGCCTGGGCGGGCTGGATTCGGCTGCAGACCATGATCATCAACGAAAATCGTCTTAACCTGGCCGATGCCCAGCACCGCAAGTATCTGATGGAGCAGGCCGAGAAATACTTCTTCGGCGAGGGTGTGGGCGCGCCCCAGGGCTTCGTCCCGACGAGGTAAGGCCGGCATGGCGGAACGCGGCACCGACTTCGGTTACCAGACCGTGCCCGAACACGAGAAGGCCGGCCGGGTGGCCAAGGTGTTCCATTCGGTGGCGGACCGCTACGACGCCATGAACGACCTCATGTCGTTTGGGCTACACCGGTTATGGAAGCATTTCCTGGCTAGCCAGGCCGCCCTGCGGCCGGGCATGCGCTGCCTGGACATCGCCGGCGGCACGGGCGACATCGCCCGCCTGCTGGCCGATGGGGTCGGCCCGACAGGTGAAGTCTGGCTGACCGACATCAACAGCTCGATGCTGACCGTGGGCCGGGATCGCATGCTTAACGAGGGTCGGCTGCTGCCCTGTGTGCAGTGCGACGCCGAGCGTATCCCCTTCCCCGCCGACTGCTTCGACCGGGTCACCGTGGCCTTTGGCCTACGCAACATGACCCACAAGGAGGTGGCCCTGCGGGAGATGCTGCGGGTGCTCAAACCCGGCGGCAAGCTGTTGGTGCTGGAATTCTCCCGCGTGGCCAGGCCCTTGGCGCCGCTTTATGACCTGTATTCATTCCAGGTCCTGCCTAGGCTAGGGCAGCTAGTCGCCAAGGATGCGGCGAGCTATCGCTATTTGGCCGAGTCCATCCGCATGCACCCCGACCAGGAGACGCTCAAGGCGATGATGGAGCAGGCCGGGTTTTCCCGGGTGGACTACTTCAACCTCAGCCTGGGCGTGGTGGCCCTGCATACCGGCTATAAGCTCTCATAAAACACGCCG
>DAITOH010000126.1:0-3727 GCA_036834225.1 Thiobacillaceae bacterium
CCCGGGCGGTTGTGGCTGCGGCTCACGCAGCTCCGCTGCATGACCCTGCGCCGCAACGCGAAGTCGTCCTTCGGGCCTATTGCCCGAAGAACTCCTTCACCTTGTCCATGAAGCTCTTGGCTTTGGGGTGGTGTTTGCCGGCCTGGCAGCAGGTTTCGAATTCCCGCAGCAATTCCTTCTGCCGCTCGGTCAGGTTGACCGGGGTCTCGACGACGACGCGGCAGAGCAGGTCGCCGGGTCGGTCGCTTCGCACCCCCTTGATGCCCTTGCCGCGTAGCCGAAAGACCTTGCCGGTCTGGGTCTCCTCCGGGATCCGGATAACGGCGTGGCCATCGAGGGTGGGGATGTGGATCTCGCCGCCCAAGGCCGCGGTGGCGAAGGAGATGGGCATCTCGCAATGCAGGTCGTCGTGGTCGCGCGTGAAGACGGGATGCGGCTTAATGTGCACCATGACATAGAGATCGCCCGGCGGGCCGCCGTTGATGCCGGCCTCGCCCTCGCCCGTGAGGCGGATGCGGTCACCCTCGTCCACCCCGGCCGGGATGCGCACCGAAAGGGTCTTGTGCTGCTTGATGCGTCCCTCGCCGTGGCAGCGCGGGCACGGCTCGGCGATGACGCGGCCGCTGCCGTGGCAGCGCGGGCAGGTCTGCTGGATGGAGAAGAAGCCCTGCTGCATGCGCACTTGACCATAGCCGCCACAGGTCGGGCAGGTGACCGGCTCGGTGCCCGGCTTAGCGCCGCTGCCGTGGCAGAGGTCGCACTGGACCATGACCGGCACGCGGATCTTGGTCTCCGTGCCGCGCGCCGCCTCTTCCAGGCTGATCTCCAGGTTATAGTGTAGGTCGGCGCCGCGGTAGACCTGGGAGCGCCCCCCTCGCCCGGCACCGAAGATGTCGCCGAAGATGTCCGAGAAGGCGTCGGCGAAGTCGCGAAAACCCGCCCCGGCCGCGCCGGCCCCGGCCATGCCCGGGTCCACGCCGGCATGGCCGTACCGGTCATAGGCCGCCCGCTTCTGGGCATCGCTCAGGACGTCGTAGGCCTCCTTGGCCTCCTTAAACTTCTCCTCCACGTCGTGCCTGCCCGGATTGCGGTCCGGGTGATACTTCATGGCCAGTTTGCGGAAGGCCTTCTTGATCTCGTCCTCGGAGGCGCCCTTGTGGACGCCGAGAACTTCGTAGTAGTCGCGCTTTGCCATGTTCGTGAGCGGTTGGCGGTGAGTGATCGGCGGATAGCAAAAAGCGGTGAGCGGTTCGAACCGCTCACCGCCTACCGCTCACCGCTTACTTGTCTTTGACTTCCTCGAACTCCGCGTCGACCACGTCCTCGTCGGCCTTCTTCTTGCCCCCGGTCGCACCGGGGCCGCTATCACCAGGCTGAGCGCCACCTTGCTGGGCGTACATCCGCTCGGCCAGCTTGTGCGAGGCCTCGGCCAAGGCCTGGGTCTTGGCCTCGATCTCGGCCTTGTCGGTGCCGCGGATGGCCTCCTCGGCGGCCTTGATGGCGGCCTCGATCTTGGCCTTGTCCTCGCCACTGACCTTGTCGCCGTAATCCTTCAGCGTCTTGCGCACCGAATGGATCATGGCATCTGCCTGGTTGCGCGCATTGGCCAGTTCGTAGGCCTTGCGATCCTCGGCGGCGTGCGCCTCGGCATCCTTGATCATGCGCTGGATCTCCTCCTCGGTGAGGCCGGAGCTAGCCTGGATGCGGATCTTGTTCTCCTTGCCGGTGGCCTTGTCCTTGGCCGAGACATGCAGGATACCGTTGGCGTCGATGTCGAAGGTGACCTCGATCTGCGGCACGCCGCGTGGCGCAGGCGGGATGTCGGTGAGGTTGAACTGACCTAGGCTCTTGTTGCCCGAGGCCATTTCCCGCTCGCCTTGCAACACGTGGATGGTGACCGCGGTCTGATTGTCTTCCGCCGTGGAGAACACCTGCGAGGCGCGCGTCGGGATGGTGGTGTTCTTCGGGATGAGCTTGGTCATCACGCCGCCCAAGGTCTCGATACCCAGGGATAGCGGCGTGACGTCGAGCAGCAGGACATCGCGCACCTCGCCCTGTAACACACCACCCTGGATGGCGGCACCGATGGCCACCGCCTCGTCCGGGTTGACATCCTTGCGCGGCTCGCGCCCGAAGAATTCCTTCACCTTGTCCTGCACCTTGGGCATGCGCGTCATGCCGCCGACCAGGATCACCTCGTCGATGTCGCTAACCTTGACACCCGCATCCTTGATGGCGATGCGGCAAGGCTCGATGGTGCGCTCGATGAGGTCTTCCACCAGGGACTCGAACTTGGCGCGGGTGATCTTCATCGCCAAGTGTTTCGGGCCGGTGGCGTCCGCCGTGATGTAAGGCAGGTTAATTTCGGTCTGCTTGGAGGATGACAACTCGATCTTGGCCTTCTCCGCTGCCTCTTTCAGGCGCTGCAGGGCCAGGACGTCGTTCTTGAGATCGACCCCCTGCTCCTTCTTGAACTCCTCGATGATGTAGTCGATGAGGCGCTGGTCGAAGTCCTCGCCGCCCAGGAAGGTGTCGCCGTTGGTGGAGAGCACCTCGAACTGGTGTTCGCCTTCGACCTCGGCGATCTCGATGATGGAGATGTCGAAGGTACCGCCACCCAGGTCATAGACGGCGATCTTCTGGTCGCCGCGCTTTTTGTCCAAGCCGTAGGCTAGGGCCGCGGCGGTGGGCTCGTTGATGATGCGCTTGACCTCGAGGCCGGCGATGCGGCCGGCGTCCTTGGTGGCCTGGCGCTGGCTGTCGTTGAAGTAGGCCGGTACGGTGATCACGGCCTCGGTGACGGTCTCGCCGAGATAGTCCTCGGCGGTCTTTTTCATCTTCTTTAGCACTTCCGCGCTGACCTGGGGCGGGGCCTTCTTCTCACCCCGCACCTCCACCCAGGCATCGCCGTTGTCTGCACGGATGATCTTGAAGGGCATCAGGCCGATGTCCTTCTGCACCTCCTTTTCCTCGAAACGGCGTCCGATCAGCCGTTTGATGGCGTACAGCGTGTTCTTCGGGTTGGTGACCGCCTGGCGCTTGGCCGGCGCGCCCACGAGGATCTCGCCGTCATCGCTGTAGGCGACGACGGAGGGCGTCGTACGCGCGCCCTCGGAGTTTTCGATGACCTTGGGCTTGTTGCCCTCCATGATGGCGACACAGGAGTTGGTGGTGCCCAGGTCGATGCCGATGATCTTTCCCATTTCCCTATCCCTTGCGTGAATGTTTCAACCTGATTGCGATATGGGTTTGTTGCGTGGAACTTCAAGCATGGCCCTGGTATACGGTCACCAAAGCCGGCCGTAATACGCGCTCGTGCAGCAGATAGCCCTTCTGCAGCACACTGGCTACCGTATTGGCCTCGCCCTCCCCCTCCACCATGGCGATGGCCTGATGCAGGTGTGGATCGAATTTCTCACCCAGGGGATACACCTCGCGCACGTGGTTCCTCTCCAACGCGCTGGACAACTGCTTGAGCGTGAGCTCTACACCGCTCCTCAGACTCTCCAGCGTAGCCTCCTCGCCGACCGCCAGGGCGGCCTCCAGACTGTCCTTCACGACCAGCAATTCGCCGGCGAATTTGTCCAGGGCGTACTTGCGTGCCTTTTCCACCTCATCCTGGGCGCGCCGGCGCGCATTCTCGGCCTCGGCCTTGGCCCGCAGCCAGGCGTCGCGATGCTCGGCGGCTTTGAGTTCGGCTTGCCGCAGACGTTCCTCCAGGCTGGCG
>DAITOH010000126.1:3827-4242 GCA_036834225.1 Thiobacillaceae bacterium
GTCACAGCCTCCTGCGGCTGCTCAGGTGCGGTCGATTCGGGCTGCGCCTGCTCCGGTTCGGCTTGCCGCAGACGTTCCTCCAGGCTGGCGGTCACAGCCTCCTGCGGCTGCTCAGGTGCGGTCGATTCGGGCTGCGCCTGCTCCGTCGTGGGCGCAGCAGGCAGTTCCTGTTGGATTTCTGACATGTATGCTCTCCTAAACAACCCGTCTGCAATTGGGGTCGTGCCGATGGATTTCAAGAATCCGCAGGGGTGGACCGGCCTGCACACCGTCATCGATGACGGCGAGCGACGGTCCGGATGACGAACCCGCGCTCAAACGGACGGCATCTCGGTGACGGCCTCCATGCGGTCCAGACGCACCTCCACGACCCTTCCGTCTGGCTGACGCAGGGTAAGCCGCTTAGCGCCGTCAC
>DAITOH010000127.1:0-4188 GCA_036834225.1 Thiobacillaceae bacterium
TTAGCCGTACCGGGACAGGAGGCTCGTAACGTGCCCAGGCGGCTCGCCTTGCCCTCCGCAAGCTTGCCGTCCCCGCATGCCATGGCGGCCGGCCCCATCCTTGCCCTCCCGCGCCGGTTCAAGGCGCCCTCCCGCCGAGCGGCATATGCACCTCAAAGGCATCCTCCTCATCCTCGTCCCGTTCGCCATCCTGGTCTGGTTGTTCTGAGCCATGGCCCGACCCTCTCTGCTGCATGACCCGCAGACGGCGGGCCGCGCTGCATCGCGCACCAGTCCGCCACCGCGCGCGACGCAATCAAGGGCGTCTGGGGCGTCGGCGTCCCGCGCGACGTGGCGCCTGGTGCTGGCCCTGGGCAAGCTGGACTACCTGGCTGCCAGCGCCTTCGCCGACCAGTTGCGAGACGATTGGGAGGCCGACACCGGCAAGCTTGCCGGCCCGGCCGACGGCGCGACGCCCGTCTAGAGTGACATCACCTTCGACATCCACCGGAGCCCCGCCATGCACAGCCCCATCGCTGACTGCCTGAACGCCCTCAGACTGGTCGCCCCCATCGTCCACGGCCGCTTGGCCATGCACCCGCTCCTAGCTGTGCACGACATCGCGCCCGATTACTTTACCCTCGACGAAGCCATGGACCAGGGCCTCTGCGAGGTCAGGGAACTTACCGAGGGTGGCCACGTGAACCGACTCGTCCTGGTCAACCGGGCCGACCGCCCCGTCCTGCTCCTGGACGCCGATCTGCCGGTGAGTGCCAAGCAAAACCGCGTAATCAACCTTACCCGGCAGGCGTCAGCCCGAGGCGACACCGAGCAGACGGTCTCCGGCGCTAAGCAGGGGCGCTGGTCTTACACGGACGAACGGCGCTTTTACGCCGCCAAGGAGGCCTGCTATGCCCGCGCGCGGGCCGTCAAGGCGGCCCAGGTCACCGCAAACAAGCGCTGGCGCGAGACCTCCGACGACCAGGGCGTCGTCTGGGACGAGATCCGCACCAAGTGCGCGCGCATGGCCGTGCATTCGCCCATCCAGGACATGACATACCTGTTTAGCGACCGGGAGGACAAGCTCGAGCGCCAGGTGATGGCATTTGCCCCGTCGCCCAGAAAACCGGTGCGCTGTTCACGCTCGACGGCCACATCCTCGGCCTGGACCTGTTCGACAGCCCGCGCACTCTGGCCCGAGTCCCGCCCCGCCGGGCACGTGGCCATGCCTTGGAGACCTTCGATCCCCTGCCCGCCGGACAGCCGACGGGGTGCGACCCCGGTGGCGGACTTCCTCGACGGCCTGAAGGCTGCCAAGCCCAGCTACCACCGCGCCCCCGGCCTGGGCGAGGACGTCCAAGTCGAGGACGAGGGGCTGGGGGCGTCCGCCCTGCTCCACGCCGGACGCTTCCTGCACCTGTTCGCCTACGCCAACCCCCTAGCCCTCCACAAACAAGACAGATGACCGAGCGCACCCTCTACCTTGCCGCTTACGACGTGGCCGACCCCCGCCGCCTGCGCGTTGCCCTGGAGCTCATCAAGGGGCACGCCACCGGCGGTCAGAAGTCTGCCTACGAATGCTTCCTCAGCGAGGCCGAGCAGGCCCGCCTGCTGCAGGACATGGCCCTAGTGCTGGACGAGGAGGAGGACAGCTTCCTGCTCATCGGCCTCGACCCCCGCTCGCGGGTGTACACCCTGGGACGGGCCACGGCCCCGGTCGAACCCGACGCTTTCTATCTTGGCTAGGATGAGACAGATTCCTGACTTGCTGCTCGCTCCCCCCTCCGAGGGGGTGTCAGTTCCCTCGGGATGGCCGTGCGGTACTGACATGACAAAACACCCCCACCTTGATGGGCGCGACCCGAACGTTCCGGCCCGCCGGCGGGCAAGCTTCCCGTCGCCCCTTGGCCCGCGTCACGGCTCGCGCGTTGCGCCTTGAGGCATCTGACGCCATGACCACCCTCGTCCTCGACAACCGCGCCCTGGAGCTGCGCATCGACGGCGCCGCCCTGGCGTTCTATGAAAACCACGAGCGGCGCGGCAGCCTGCCCCTAAAGCTGCTGGAGCGGGTCATCCTGCACGGCGACCAAGCCCTTACCGCCGGGGTTCTCACCCGCCTGGCGGAAAACGGCACCACAGTGCTTCTACTTTCCAAGCGTCACAGCCGGCGCCTGGCCCTGGTGCTGGGCCCAGCCCACAACGACGCCGCCATCCGGCTCGCCCAGGCACAGCTGGTAGCCGACCCCGACTGGTGTGCCCGCTGGTCCCGCCGGCAAGTGCTAGCCAAGACGCGCGCCCAGCAGCGGCTGCTCAGACGCGCCCTCGCCCAGCGGCCGGACTGCCGCAAGCCCCTTGTCGACGCCCTGGCTAGCTTAGACGGCGCACTGCTCAGTCTGGGCGAGCGAAGCCAGCCGCCCACCCCCGAGCGCACACGGGGCATCGAGGGCGCTGCCGCGCGCGCCTATTACCAGGGGCTTGCCACCTTGTTCCCGCCAGCCCTGGGATTCACCGGCCGTAACCGCCGCCCGCCGCGCGACCCGGTCAACGCCTGCTTGTCGCTGGCCTATACCCTGCTTCACTTCGAGGCCGTGCACGCCGCCCACATGGCCGGCCTCGACCCCCTGCTGGGCTTCTACCACCGCCCCGCCTTCGGCCGCGAGTCCCTCGCCTCCGACCTCATCGAGCCCCTGCGTCCCCACGCCGACGCCTGGGTCTGGCATCTGTTCCGCGAACGCGCCCTGCGCGCCGAGCAGTTCGGCCGCGAAGGCGAGGCCTGCCTGCTCGGCAAGGCCGGGAGAGAGACTTTCTATCGGCGCTACGAAGCCTTCGCCCAGGCACCGCGCCGCCTGCTGCGCCGGCAATGCCGGCTGCTGGCCAGCCACCTCAAAGGCCGCGGCCAGCCCCTCATAGCCGACGACGCCGAGGACTGGGCATGATCGTCCACGCCGCCGCATCGGCCTACGCGCGTCCCGCGCCCCCCGCCGCCGGCGAGACCGCCCGCCGTCTGCCGCTCTACCTCTACGGCCGCATCGCCACACAGGTCGGCGTAGACGGCCCAGCCCTGCTGGTGCGGCGCACTGACAAGGCCCCGTCCCGCTATCCCTTCAGCCGTCTGGCGCGTGTCATCTCCGGCGCCGGGGTCGAATGGTCCGCCCGCGCCCTGGCCGCCTGCCTCGAACACGACTTGCCCATCGTCTTCCTCGACCGCGCCGGGCAGCCCGCCGGCTATCTGCACGCCGTGCAAACCAAGCCCTCGCGCCTGGACGACCTGCTCACGCAACTGCTCGACCGCCCCGACGGCCTCGACCGCTACGCCCTATGGCTGCGCCACGAACGCATGCACATCCTGTGCGCATGGCGCGCGGAGCAAGCCGCCCGCGCCGAGGTCAGCGAGGACGAGTACCGCGAACTCGTCCGACGCCACGTCTACCAAGAGGAAACGGCCCCTTTGGGACTGGCCGGCGAACACCTCTATCTTGGCGCCATCAGCGCCTACGCCATCGACCAAATCCAGCGCGCCGGCATCCGCCCCCTCTACTGGGGCCTGCATGGCCAGCCCCTGCGGCTGGCCGACGACCTCGCCGGCCTGCTGGCGCTGGACCTCGCCCTGCGGCTGCGCGGCCTGGGCGGCGCAGTGCACGGCGACGACGCCGCCCTGCTCACTGTCCTGCACGCCTATGGCCAGGGCCTGACCGAACGCTGCCGGTGCACCCTGGGGCGGCTGCACCGCCACCTCAGTAAGATATTGGACGAATGGCGCTAAACGAACGACGCACCTGGCTTGTAGCCTACGACATTAGCGAGCCCCGGCGGCTTGGGCGTGTGCAACGCTACATCAAGACAGTGGCCATGCCGGCGCAGTATTCTCTGTATGTCGCCGAGGCCACCGCCAATGGCATACGCGCCGTGCGCGACCGGCTGGCCGAACTGATCGACAGCCGCCAGGACGACGTGCGCATCTACCTGCTACCCATGCGCACGAAGGTCCTCCACTACGGCCGCCGCAGCCTGCCGGACGGGCTGCTGCTGGCGCAGGCGGACCCTGCGCGGGCAGGCTGGAGAATCGTCGGCGCGGATACTGTAGACTGAAGAGAGGAAACTACACGGGCATGCGAACTCCCGCCAACCCCTCTCGTAACGTATTGATGGAATGGAGGAAAACGGAAGGAGCGGAAACACAGACAGACCTGATGAAGAAGGGATTAAGAC
>DAITOH010000128.1:0-2828 GCA_036834225.1 Thiobacillaceae bacterium
CGACTACCTGCGCAGAAACCTGTCCGTGGACTGGTCGGTGCGCGAGACCGTGCACGCCAAGATGCGCGCCCAAATCAAGCTCATCCTGAAGCGGCACAAATACCCGCCAAACCTGGAGCTACGGGCCGTGGAGCTGGTACTCAGGCAGGCGGATGCGTTGTCGGAGGTGTGGATGGTATGAGCAGCGGCGAACTCGCCCATCATACCCCCATGATGCAGCAGTACCTGCGCATCAAGGCGGAGTATCCGGACATGCTGCTGTTCTATCGCATGGGGGACTTCTACGAACTCTTTTATGACGACGCCGAGCGGGCCGCTAAGCTGCTGGACATCACGCTGACCACGCGCGGGTCCTCGGCCGGTGAGCCGATCCGCATGGCCGGCGTGCCCTATCACGCGGCGGAACAGTATCTGGCCCGCCTGGTGCGTCAGGGCGAGTCGGTGGCGATCTGCGAGCAGATCGGCGACCCGAGGCAGGCCAAGGGGCCGGTGGAGCGCAAGGTGGTGCGCATCGTCACGCCGGGCACGCTCACCGACGACGCCTTGCTGGAGGACAAGCGTGATGCCGTCTTGCTCGCCCTGGCACCGGGGCGGACGGACATCGCGCTCGCCTGGCTCACGCTGGCCAGCGGGGATTTCCGCGCCGCGGTGGTGACGCCTGACCGGCTGGCGGCGGAACTGGCCCGGATCGCGCCGGCCGAGGTGCTGCTGCCCGAGGACTGGTCCCACCCCGCCCTGGCCGGGCTCGAGGTCGCGCTGACCCGCCGCCCGGCCTGGCAGTTCGACGCCCAGCGCGGCCGGCGTCTGCTGACCGAACACTTCGCCACCCGCGACCTCACCGCCTTCGGCATCGAGGACCGGCCCGATATCCAGGCCGTCGCCGGCCTGCTGCTGGACTATGCCCGCCATACCCAGCAGGCCGTGCTTGTGCATGTGACCGGCCTGAGCCTCGTGCGCGAGCGCGAATATGTCGGCCTGGACGCCGCCGCGCGACGCACCCTGGAGCTGACCGAGACCCTGCGCGGGGAGGCGGCCCCAACGCTCTTTTCCGAGATCGATCGCGCGGTCACCGGCATGGGCAGCCGGCTGCTGCGGCACTGGCTGCACCATCCCCTGCGCGACCGCGCCATCCTGCGCGGCCGCTTGAGCGCCATCGGCGCCTTCCTAGACGACCCGCACTGCCGCAAGGCGGTGCGCGGACTTATCCGTGGCATGGCCGACCTGGAGCGCATCACCGCCCGAGTCGCCCTGAGGAGCGCGCGGCCACGCGACCTCTCGGGCCTGCGCGACGGCCTCAACCGCCTGCCGGCCTTGTGCGAACGGCTCATCGCCGCCGGCGAGCCGCTCGCCAGCATGACAGCCCGCCTGAGCGCCCCGGAAGGCGTCGCCGAGCACCTGGCGCGCGCCCTGCTGCCCGAACCGGCGGTGTGGCTGCGCGACGGCGGCGTGATCAACGACGGCTTCGACGCCGAGCTGGACGAGTTGCGGGCGCTACAGTCGAACTGCGGCGACTTCCTGTTGCAGATGGAGGCGCGCGAGCGCGAACGCACCGGCATCGCCAATCTGCGCGTGGAGTACAACAAGGTCAGCGGCTTTTACATCGAGGTCACGCGCGCCCAGGCCGAGCGCGTGCCGGCCGACTACCACCGCCGCCAGACGCTCAAGAACGCGGAGCGCTACGTCACGCCGGAGCTGAAGGCGTTCGAAGACCGCTATCTTTCCGCCGCCGAGCGTGCCCTGGCGCGGGAACGGCAACTGTTCGAGGCGCTGCTAGACTTCCTCGCCCCGCACATCCCGCAACTCAAGAGGCTCGCCGCGGCGGTGGCCGAACTCGACGTGCTCGCCGGTCAGGCCGAACTGGCTGCCGAGCGGCAGTATGTCGCGCCAAAGTTCAGCGACGACTGGGGCATCCGCATCCGCGCCGGCCGCCATCCGGTGGTGGAGACGCGGGTTAAGGCCTTCATCCCCAACGACGTCGCGCTCACGCCCGGCCGGCGCATGCTGGTCATCACCGGCCCGAACATGGGCGGCAAGTCCACCTACATGCGCCAGACCGCGCTGATCGTGCTGATGGCCTGCTGCGGCCTCTACGTGCCGGCTGAAGAGGCCGTCATCGGCCCGGTGGATCAGATCTTCACCCGCATCGGCTCCTCCGACGACCTCGCGGGCGGGCGCTCCACCTTCATGGTGGAGATGACGGAGACGGCCGGCATCCTCAACCACGCCAGCGAGCACAGCCTGGTGTTGCTCGACGAGATCGGCCGCGGCACCTCCACCTTCGACGGCATCTCCATCGCCTGGGCGACCGCCCGCCATCTGGCGGAAAAGACGCGCTGCCCGACCCTGTTCGCCACGCATTATTTCGAGCTCACGCAGCTTGCACAGGAATACAAGACCATCGCCAACGTGCACCTGGACGCAGTGGAGGCCGGCGGCAGACTCACCTTTCTGCACGCCGTGCAGGAAGGGCCCGCCAGCCAAAGCTACGGGCTGCAGGTCGCCCGGCTCGCCGGTGTGCCGACGGCGGTGGTCAACGCCGCGCGGCGCAAGCTCATGGAGCTGGAAAACCAGCAGGTGGCCGTCTCCGGCCAGGGGGACCTGTTCGCCGGACTGCCGCCGGCGCCACCGCCGCATCCGGTCCTGGACCGCCTGGCTGCCCTCGACCCCGATACGCTCACCCCGCGCCAGGCCCTGGATATTCTGTACGAATTGAAACGGCTGGCGGATCAGATCCCTGACCCATGCTGACCCTGCACCTCGACGCCCGCGAACTGAACCTGGGCTTCGAGCAGAGCCTCAGGCTCGCCAATGCCGCGGCCCATGATCTG
>DAITOH010000128.1:2928-4164 GCA_036834225.1 Thiobacillaceae bacterium
GTATTACGACCGCGACCGCAATCTGGAGTCCCCCGCCGGCGTGTCGCTCATGCTCATGACCTTCTGCCGGCTCTGTGGCTGACGACACGCCCGTCATCCTGTTCGGCGCCTGCGACCGGCACAACCTGGGCGACCTGCTCTTTCCCCACATCGCCAAGGCCCTGCTCGCCCCCCGGCCGGTCGTCGTGGCAGGCGTCGCCGAGCGCGACCTCACGCCCTGGGGCGGCCACCGCGTGACCGCCCTCGCGCACCTGGCCGCCCGGTGGGATACCCTGTACCCGGATGCCCCGGCCGATCTGATCCATGTCGGCGGCGAGCTCCTCACCTGCAGCCTCTATGAAGCGGCGGTGATGACCCTGCCGCCGGAGACTGCCCGCCAGGCCATCGCCCGCTACGATCAGGATGAGCGCGGACGGCAGGCCTGGGCAAAGGCGCAGCTTAAGCTTAGGCAGCAGGTGGCCTATCTGGCGCCGAAAGCGCTCTTCCGCCGGCCGGGGCGATTTCTGCACTGCGCCCTGGGGGGCGTGCATCTGCCCAAGCTGCCACAAGCGATGCGGGCCGAGGTGATCGAGCGTTTGCGCGAATCGGACGGGCTTATGGTGCGCGACCGCATCACCCAGGCCGCGTTGGTCGATGCCGGCATCCCGGCAGACCTCGCCCCCGATCCGGCCGAGCTCACCGCCACGCTCTTCGGCGAGCGCATTGCGCATCACGCAGAGACGGGCGAAGCGGCCCGCGTGCAGGCGCGCTTCGCACAGGGCTATCTGGCCGTGCAGTTCGCCGCCGAATTCGGCGACGACGCCACCTTGGAGATCCTCGCTGAGCAGCTCGACCGGATCGCCGCCGACACCGGCCTGGGCCTCGTCCTGTTCCGCGCCGGCGCCGCCCCCTGGCACGACGACATCGGTGTTTACCGCCGCTTGACGGGCTTCCTGCAGTATTGCGACACCTGGCTGTTTGAATCCCTAAAGATCTGGGATCTCTGCGCCCTGCTTGCGCGGGCGCGTCTGTACATCGGCAGCAGCCTGCACGGCCGCATCGTCGCCGCCTGCCATAAGGTACCCGGTGTCAACCTGGCCCCACCCGCTGCGACGGGCTTACCCGACAAGCCGGCCGCCTACCTCGCCACCTGGCACGCCGACACGGCCGTGACCGTCATCGCCGTGCACGCACTGGCCGCCGCGGCCCGGCAGGCGCTGGCCGAGGACCCGCAACGGCTGTCAGCTAATGCCCGCC
>DAITOH010000129.1:0-4142 GCA_036834225.1 Thiobacillaceae bacterium
TACAGGGCAACGAGGTCGGGTACGACACGGTGTTCGAAGGCATCCTCACCACCGTCCTGCGTTTCGACCGCGTCCAGCCCTGAATCTCCACCGGCTGGCCTGATCGATTTCGTCTCATAGCGTCGGCAGGCGTCAGAATGTAGTTGATAACAGTTATCATTTGTGTTTTAATGGCCCTGTCGACCACAGGATCTTTTCGTCCTGCGCTTCGACCCCTGTACCCCAGTCCATCCGGATAACCGTTTTCCGTTTTATTTGAAAGGGAATGTATCTATGCGACGGCCTCTCACTACCCTTGTAACCACGATGGCCCTTCTGGCCTTAAGTGGCGTTGTCCAAGCATCGAGCAAGGTGCTCAATCTCTACACCGCCCGCCACTACCAGACCGACGAGGCGCTCTACACCAATTTCACCCGTCTGACCGGCATCCACATCAACCGCATCGAGGGCAAGGAGGACGAACTGTTCGAGCGCATCCGCCGCGAGGGCCCGGCCAGCCCGGCCGACGTCTTCCTTACCGTGGATGCGGCCCGTCTGCAGGCCGCCGATGATGCGGGCCTGTTCGCGCCGGTGCACTCCAAGCTGCTGAGCTCACGCATCCCCGAGCAGTTCAGAGATCCGGAGGGGCACTGGTTCGGCTACTCCTACCGCGCCCGTGTCATCGCCTATGCCCGCGACAAGGTCAAACCCGAGGAGGTGGCGAACATGGCCGACCTGGCCAAGCCCCGCTTCAAGGGCAAGGTCTGCGTGCGCAGTGGCGGCCACGTCTACAACCGCACCCTGGTCGCGGCCATGCTGCACCACACGGGGGAAGACCGCACCGCAGACTGGCTGCGCGGCATCGTCGCCAACCTGGCGCGTGATCCGAAAGGCGGTGACACAGACCAGATCCGGGCCGTGGCCGCGGGCGAGTGCGAGGTGGCCATCACCAACCACTATTACTATGCCCGTCTGATGGCCTCCAACAAACCCGAGGATCAGGAGGTGGTGCGCAAGGTCGGCATCGTCTTCCCCGACCAGCGCGGGCCCGGCACGCACGTGAACATCTCCGGTGGCGGCATGCTCAAGCATGCCCCCAACAAGGAGGCGGCCGTCAAATTCCTGGAGTACCTGGCCAGCGACGAGGCCCAGGCCTACTTCGCCAACGGCAACAACGAGTGGCCCGTCGTACCCGGTGTGAAGCTTAACAACCCGCAGCTCGCCGCCATGGGCAGCTTCAAGGTGGACAACCTCTCCGCCCTGACCCTGGCGCGGAACACCCCCAAGGCCCAGCGCTTCATCGACCGCGCCGGCTGGAAATGATCATCTAGTCGCTTCTCCTTGTTTTGCCAGCCCCGCCAGGTGCGGGGCTTTTTTTACGACTGGCCGCGCCGCATACTGCGCGACAGCAGCACGACCGGGATCAGCCCCACCGCGACGATGGCCAGCGACGGCGTGGCGGCCTCGGCTAGGCGTTCGTCGGCGGCGAGGATGTAGACCTGGGTGGCCAGGGTCTCGAAGTTGAAGGGCCTGAGCACGATGGTGGCCGGAAGCTCCTTCATCACGTCCACGAACACCAGCAACAGCCCCGAGAGGATGCCGCCGGAGAGCAGCGGCACATGCACGCGCGTCAAGAGCCGCAGCCGGTTCGCGCCCAGGCTGCGCGCCGCCTCGTCTAAGCTGGGACGGATGCGGGCAAGGCCGGACTCGGCGGCATTGAGCGCCACGGCCAGGAAGCGGGCAAGATAGGCGAAGACCAGGGCCACCGCAGTGCCGGTGATGATAAGGCCGATCTCCAGGTCCAGGCGTTCACGAAACCAGAGGATCAGGGCGTGGTCTAGGGCGGTGAGCGGGATCAGCGCCCCCACGGCGATGACCGTGCCCGGAACGGCATAGCCCAGGCTCGCGACGCGCCTGACCGCCGCCATGAGCCGGCCGGGGTGCAGGCGCCCGGCATAGGCCAGCAACAGCGCCGCCAGCACGGTCGCCACGCTGGCGATGAGGGCCAGGGTCAGGCTGTTGCCGGCCAGGGTGAGGTATTTGGCGCCAAACTGCGCATCACCTTCTGAAGCCGCCATGTCGAGCAACAGTCCCGCGGGCAGCAGAAAGCCGCCACCGAGCGGCACCAGGCAGCCGGCCCAGACAAAGAGGGTGCGCCCCGCCCCCAAGCGCGGCCGCTGGTAGGGACGCCCGCCGACGTCGTGGTAGCGCGCACGGCCGCGCGTGAGCTTTTCCAGGGCCAGCGCCAGCACCACCACCGCCAGCAGGCTAGCCGAGAGCTGCGAGGCCGCGACCGGGTCGCCAAAGGCGTACCAGGCGCGGTAGATGCCGGTGGTGAAGGTGGGCACGCCGAAGTAGGACACAGCGCCGAATTCGGCCAGGGTCTCCATGATGACCAGGGCCACGCCGCCGGCCACCGCCGGCCGCGCCAGGGGCAGCGCGATGCGGTAGAAGGCCTGCCTTTGCGTGAGCCCCAGGCTGCGAGCAGCTTCCATCAGGTTGCCGGAACGGTCCAGAAAGGCGGCGCGCGCCAGCACATAGACGTAGGGGTAGAACACCAGGCTGAAGACGACGATGGCGCCGCTTAAGGAGCGCACCTCCGGAAACCAGTAATCCCCCCGCTGCCAGCCGAAGGTCTCGCGCAGGGCGCTCTGCACGGGGCCGGCGTACTGAAGCCAATCGGTGTAGACGTAGGCGATGACATAGGTGGGCATGGCCAGCGGCAAAAGCAGGGCCCATTCCAGGATGCCGCGCCCGGGGAAACGGTACATCGCCACCCACCAGGCTGCCCCCGTGCCCAACAGGGCAGCCCCAAGCCCGCTGCCCAAGGCGAGCAGCAGGCTGTTGGTGACGTAATCGGCCAGCACCGTCTCCACCAGATGAGACCACACCCCCTGCTCGTCGGGCAGGAAAACATGCAGGATGACGCTGGCGACCGGCAGGGAGACCAGGATCGCCAGCACCACGGCGACGATGAGCAGGGATTGATATCGTTGTTTCATGGTGGGTGGGCGGGCCTGAAGGCGGGCAAACGGTTATTATATTGACTCTCATTCAGCAGCCCGCATCCGATTCCACCCTACCCCCTTTATCGTCATGAGCGCAGTTCTCGAAGTCGTCGGCCTTGCCCACCGCTATGGCGAAAAACCGGTGCTCGACGCCGTGGGCTTCGAGCTTGCCGAAGGGGAAATCGGCTGTCTGCTGGGGCCATCGGGTTGCGGCAAGACCACCGTCCTGCGGCTCATCGCTGGGTTCGAAGCACCATTCGCAGGCGAGATCCGGCTGGCCGGCCAGACGGTGAGCCGGCCGGGTGAGACCCTGCCGCCTGAGCGGCGCGCCATCGGCATGGTCTTCCAGGACTATGCCCTGTTTCCTCATCTCACCGTCCAGCAGAACGTCGCCTTCGGCCTTAGCCAGCTCGACCGCGAGGCTCGCCAGCGGCGCGTGCGGGACATGCTCGAGACCGTAGGCCTCACCGGACGCGAGAAGGCCTATCCGCATGAACTCTCCGGCGGACAGCAGCAACGCGTCGCCCTGGCCCGTGCGCTGGCCCCCCACCCGCGACTGCTGCTGCTGGACGAGCCGTTCTCCAACCTGGACGTGGATCTGCGCGAGAAGCTCGCCCTGGAGGTGCGCGAGATCCTCAAGCGCGAGGGCATCACCGCCCTGATGGTCACCCACGACCAGCACGAGGCCTTCGCCATGGCCGACGTTGTAGGGGTCATACACCAAGGGCTAATCCAGCAATGGGACACGCCCTATCAGCTCTACCATCAGCCCGCCAACCGCTTCGTGGCCGATTTCGTCGGCCTGGGTGTGCTGCTGCCGGGCGAGGTGCTTAACGACCACCAGGTGAAGATCGAACTAGGTGTGCTCAACGGCGCCATTCCCTCCGAATGCGTCAACCAGGGTGGCTGTATGCAGTGCGGCCGGGGCTGTCGTGTCGAGGTGCTGATCCGGCCGGACGACATCCTCCACGACGACGCAAGCCCCGTGTTGGCTAAGGTCGAGCGCAAGGCCTTCCGCGGCGCCGAGTTCCTCTACACCCTGCGGCTGCCTAACGGCGACCAGGTGCTGGCCCTGGTGCCCTCGCACCACAACCATGCCATCGGCGAGAAGATCGGCATCAGGCTGGGGGTGGACCACGTCGTGGCCTTCCGCAC
>DAITOH010000130.1:0-4133 GCA_036834225.1 Thiobacillaceae bacterium
CATCAGAATGACGGATGCCCTGGGTCTGGATCACCTGCATCGGTTTCTCGCTGGTCAGGTCCGTGGAGGTGATCAAGCTCATGATGAGGTTCTAGTCGTCCACCGAGCAGCATGCGCACACCGTGATGGATCATGCGGACACGGGCCGCCTAGATGGTTTCCATGGGCGAGACGGTAAAAGCGGTCACCTTGGAGAAACCCGTCATCACCTCCAGTGCCGGCGTATCCATTTCCACCCGTTCCGGCACGTGCTGTTTGGGCGTAAGAAAGCACGCCCCCTTCTGCAGGGGGATCACCGGAGGGATCTTGTAGTCATTCATGACGCTTGCCTCATGACCTGAATTACCGCCGCCATGGCCCGGTCAGGGCCGCCCGGCATGCATGCGTGCGGGATGCAGGTAAGGATGCCGGATGCGGGGTGGGTGCACGGGCGGCAGGTACTTTTCCAGTTCCTTAAGCGCTAAGCGGTAGACCTCGCGCTTGAACTCCACCACCGCTTGCACGGGGTCCCAGTAGGTGTTCCACCGCCAGGCATCGAACTCGGGATGATCGGTGGCGCGCAGGCAGACGTCACAGTCCCGGCCGATCAGGCGAAGCAGATACCAGATCTGCTTCTGACCCCGGTAATGGCTGCTGCGCCAATCCTTGCGCACCCACTCCCTGGGGACCTCGTAACGCAACCAGTTGCGCGTCCGTCCGAGTATGCGCACATGCTCCGGCAGTAGGCCGACCTCCTCGCGCAGCTCGCGAAACATGGCCGCCTCAGGGTTCTCCCCGGGCTTGATGCCACCCTGGGGAAACTGCCAGGCATCCTGCCGCACGCGCTTGCCCCAGAAGACCTCGTTGCGGGCATTGCATATCACGATCCCAACGTTCGGCCGGTAACCGTCCTTGTCGATCATGGCCGTCCTCGAATGTTGCAAATATGTGTCGCATTGTCCCACCCTTCCCGGCCCTTGCAAAGACGCCCCTCCGGATACGCCGGCCGCCGCTTAAGGCCGCTCCAGCACGAAGCCTGAGTCGGTACAGACATTCGAACTGCGCAATCGCTCAAGGAAGCGGGGGAATTCCAGGCCCAGGTCGCGCTGACAACGCTCCGCTCGGCCGCGCAGGCGAATGAAGCCGAGGTCTGGCAACGGTGGCTTGAAGCAGAAGACCACCACGTTGCCCTTCTGCTCCGCGTGCAGAAGGAGCATGCGACCGGAAAAGGCCTCCTTAAGGCGCCGTCGGTAGGTCTCGAAGCGCCGATCCGACCCCCAGAGATTGAACACCGCCAAACCGCCCGGTCGCAGCGCCGTGTGACAGGCCCGATAGAAGTCCGGCGAGGCCAGCTCCTCGACGATGCGTTCGGCGTCATAACCATCGACCATGAGCACGTCCAGCGCTTCGCGGCGCTCGCGTACATAGGCGGCGCCGTCGGCCGTGAGGACCGTCAGACGCTCGTCATCGGGGGGCAGCATGAAATAGACCCGTGCAGCGGCGACCACTTCGGGGTTGATCTCCAACGCGGTCAGCCTCACCCGTGGCAGGTAGCGATGGATGAACTTGGCGATCGAGCCGCCGCCCAGCCCGATCAGGGTGACGTCGCGGGCCGCGGGATGGAACAGCTCGAAGGCCAGCATCGCACGGGTATATTCCAGTTCGAGTTCGAAGGGGGCACGGATGCGCATGGCGCTCTGCACGGCCGGGCCGCCCAGATGCAGCAGGCGCACGCCGTTCTTCTCACTGATCTCCACCGGCGAGAAGGCACGATCCCGGCCCAGTCGGGATAGAAATCGCATTTGCTAAGATACGGCCTTTCAGTAACAGGCCGCTATTATGCGCATTTCCCGGTTTTTCCTCTCCACCAGCAAGGAGGCCCCGGCCGAGGCCGAACTCGTCAGCCACAGGCTCATGCTGCGCGCCGGACTCATCAGGCGCTTAGGCTCGGGCCTCTACACCTGGATGCCCTTGGGCCTGAGGGTCCTGCGCAAGGTCGAGACCATCGTGCGCGAGGAGATGGACCGCGCGGGCGCGGTGGAACTGCTCATGCCCGCCGTGATCCCGGCCGAACTGTGGCAGGAGTCGGGACGCTGGGAGGAGTTCGGGCCGCAGATGCTCAAGATCAGGGATCGCCACCAGCGCGACTTCCTGTTCGGCCCGACCCACGAGGAGGTGATCACCGACATCGTCCGCAAGGAAATCCGCTCCTACCGCCAGCTGCCGGTGAACTTCTACCAGATCCAGACCAAGTTTCGCGACGAGATCCGACCGAGATTCGGCGTCATGCGGGCGCGGGAGTTCCTGATGAAGGACGCCTACTCCTTCCACGCCGACGAGGCCAGCCTGGATGAGACCTACCGGGTCATGTATGACACCTACGCACGCATCTTCACTCGCTTAGGTCTCAAGTTCCGGGCGGTGGCAGCCGACACCGGCGCCATCGGCGGCAGCTGCTCGCACGAGTTCCACGTCCTGGCCGACAGCGGTGAGGACGCCATCGCCTACTGCCCGAACTCCGACTATGCCGCCAATGTGGAGCTCGCAGAGGCCTTGGCCCCTGCCGCACCCAGGCCCGCCCCCAGCCAGGCGCTGCAGAAGGTGCCCACGCCCGGCCAGCATACGATCGAGGAGGTCTGCGCCTACTTGAGGCTACCTGCCGAGCGGGTGGTGAAGACCCTGATCGTGCGCGCCGAGGATGGTTTGGTGGCACTGCTCTTGCGCGGCGACCATGAACTGAACGAGGTCAAAGCGGCCAAGTTGCCCGGTGTGAAAAGCCCCCTAGAATTCGCCAGCGACGCCGAAATCCGGTCAAGCCTGGGGTGCGGCGTCGGCTCCCTCGGACCGGTCGGCCTGCGCATCCCCATCTGGGCCGATCGTTCCGTGGCGGCGATGGCCGACTTCGTCTGCGGTGCCAACGAGGACGGCTACCACTTAACCGGCGTGAACTTCCATCGCGACCTGCCGGAGCCGCAGGTCGCCGACTTGCGCAACGTCGTCGCCGGCGACCCCTCCCCGGACGGCAAGGGCCGCCTGGAGATCTGCCGCGGTATCGAGGTCGGCCACATCTTCAAACTGGGTAGCAAGTATTCGCTGGCCATGAACGCGCAATTCCTGGACGAACAGGGCAAGAGCCGGGTGGTGGTGATGGGTTGTTACGGCATCGGCATCTCCCGCATCGTCGGCGCCGCCATCGAACAGGGCAACGACGAACGCGGCATCGTCTTCCCACAGGCCATCGCACCGTTCGAGCTGGCCATCGTCCCGCTCGGCTACCGGCGTAATCAAGTCGTCCGGGAAGCTGCCGATAATCTCTATAACCAGATGGTTGCTGCCGGCATCGACGTCGTGCTCGACGACCGGGACGAGCGCCCCGGCGTGATGTTCGCCGACATGGAGCTGATCGGCGTACCCCACCGGGTGGTGGTTAGCGAACGCGGGCTTAAGGAGGGTCAGCTGGAATATCAGGCCCGTACCGAGGCCGCTGGCACGCGAATTGCTGTAAGTGAAGCAGCCGGATTGATCGAGGAACGAGTGAAAGCATGCCGCCACTGAAACACCTGATCTGGATACTGGCCCTGACTGCCGGCGCCGCCTGGGGCGGCGCGCAGCGCTACGAGCCGCTTGCCGCCAGCGTCAAGGCCCAGCTTTCGAAGGCCGTGGCCGATACCGCGCATGATCGCGCCGCCTTCGCCGAAGACCCGTTCGTCAAGGTCTGGCTTGCTGAGATGTCCAGACGTCTGGAGCGCTATATCCCGGACCCGGTATTCCGCGAGGATTTCCTCAACACCGTCCATTACGAAGCCACCCGCGCCGGGCTGGACCCCGAGCTGGTGCTGGGGTTGATCGAGGTGGAAAGCGGCTTTCGCAAGTACGCCGTCTCGCCCGCCTCCGCCATGGGCTTCATGCAGGTCATGCCGTTCTGGGTCGATTTGATCGGCACGCGCGAACACAACCTGTTTCACCTGCGCACCAATCTGCGCTACGGCTGCACCATCCTGCGCCACTACTTGGATATCGAGCGCGGCGACCTGTTCCGGGCGCTCGGCCGCTACAACGGCAGCCTAGGCAAGGCCGAATATCCCACCCTGGTCTACAACGCTTGGCGCAACCGCTGGACCTATGGGCGCACACCGGTGGGGCTTAAGGGCAGC
>DAITOH010000131.1:0-4103 GCA_036834225.1 Thiobacillaceae bacterium
CATAACGCTTCAAAGCCGCACCATTTCGAAGTCTTCCCTGCGTGCGCCGCATTCGGGGCAGGTCCAGTTCATGGGGACATCCTCCCAGCGGGTACCCGGTGGGATGCCCTCCTCCGGCAGGCCGGCGGCCTCGTCATAGACGAAGCCACAGACCACGCACATCCAGGTCCGATATTCCATGGCAGGCAGCCGTTGCAGAATTGTGTGAGAATTTGCTCGTCCCCGATTCCGCTCGTGATTTTGCCCCATTCTCATTCCAGCAGCCAGCCCGGTTCACGTTCATGCGCGACACCCCCCCTCTGGTACTGACCTTTGCCGGTACGGATCCCACGGGCGGGGCGGGACTGCAGGCCGACATCCTCACTATCGCCAGTCTGGGCTGCCATCCCCTGTCCGTGGTGACCGCCGTGACGGTACAGGACTCGCTCGGTGTAGCGGATTTTCTGCCCATTAAGGCCGATTGGGTGGCGGACCAGGCTCGGCGCGTGCTAGAAGACATGCCGGTGTCCGCCTTCAAGGTCGGCATGCTGGCAAGCCCCGAGGTGGCCCTGGCGGTGGCCGAGGTGGTGTCCGATTATCCGGATCTGCCGCTGATCCTGGACCCGGTCCTGGCGTCCGGGCGCGGCGACGAGCTGGTCACTGGGGACCTGCTGCCCGTCATCAAGGAGGCCTTGTTGCCCCAGACCACGGTGCTCACGCCCAACAGTCTCGAGGCGCGGCGGCTCGCTATGGATGATGCCCTGGACGAGGAGCCCCCTGAACTTGCGGAGTGTGCCCGGCGCCTGCTGGACCTCGGATGCGAATATGTCCTGATCACCGGTTCCCACGAGCACACCCCCCAGGTGGTGAACACCCTCTACGGCGAATCGGGCGTGCTGCAGATCCTGCGCTGGGAGCGTCTGCCATCGAGCTTCCACGGCTCCGGCTGCACCCTGGCTTCAGCCCTCGCCTCCATGCTGGCGATGGGGATGGCGCTGCCGGAGGCGGTGCGCGAGGCGCAGGCGTTTACCTACCAGAGCCTGCACAGCGCCTTCTGTCCTGGCATGGGACAGGCTATACCGGACCGGCTGTATTGGGCCCGCACGGAGGGAAGATGGCGGCAGTTAAGCAAACCGGCTTAACCGGGCTGTACGCCATCACCCCGGACTGGGCGGATACCGGCCGGCTGCTGGCGACCACCCGTGACATCCTGGATGGTGGCTGCCGTCTCGTCCAGTACCGGAACAAGACCGCCGTCTCAGGCTTGAGGCTTGAACAGGCGCGGGCACTGCGGGCCTTGACCGCAGCGTATGCGGCGCGTCTGATCGTCAACGACGACATCGCGCTGGCCCTGGCGGTGGGGGCAGACGGGGTCCACCTGGGCAGGCATGACGGAAACCTGATTGCGGCCCGCGCCGCACTCGGGCCGGGTGCGCTGCTAGGGGCAAGTTGCTACCAGAGCCTGCCCATGGCGCAGGCGGCGGTGAGCGCCGGCGCGGACTATGTCGCCTTCGGCAGTGTCTTCCCCTCCCCGACCAAACCCCTGGCCGGCCGTGCGACGCCGGCCTTGCTCGCCGAGGCAGTGAGGACATTACCCGTACCGGTCGCGGCCATCGGCGGCATCACAAGCGACAATGCCCGCAGCTTGATTGAGACTGGCGTGCACCTTTTGGCCGTGATTACCGCCCTGTACGATGCCCCCGACCCGCGCCGGGCGGCGGCGCGATTTACCGCCCTTTTCGGAATTGGAAAGGAACAGCATGACCTCCCGCAATGACCTCCTCTTCGAACAGTCCCAGAAAGTCATTCCGGGCGGGGTAAATTCACCGGTCAGGGCCTTCCGCTCGGTAGGTGGCACGCCCCGCTTCTTCACCCGCGGTGCTGGCCCCCGCGTGTGGGATGCCGACGGCAAGGAATACCTGGACTATGTGGGCTCCTGGGGGCCGCTCATTCTAGGCCACGCCGACCCCGATGTGGTTCGGGCCGTGCAGGAGGCCGCGGCCAATGGCCTTAGCTTCGGTGCACCGACCGAAGCTGAGCTCATCATGGCGGAGTTGCTTACCCGTCTGCTCCCCGGCATGGAGAAGCTGCGCTTGGTCTCCTCTGGCACTGAGGCCACCATGAGCGCCATCCGTCTGGCGCGCGGCTACACCGGCCGCAGCAAACTGATTAAGTTCGAAGGCTGCTACCATGGGCACGCCGACAGCCTGCTGGTGAAGGCGGGCTCCGGTGCGCTCACCTTCGGCCAGCCCAGCTCGGCCGGGGTGCCGGCCGAGGTATCCGCCCATACCCTGGTGCTGGACTACAACGACGTCGATCAGGTCAACCGCGTGTTTGCCGAACGGGGCGAGGAGATCGCCTGCGTCATCGTCGAGCCGGTGGCCGGCAACATGAACCTGGTCACGCCGGCGCCGGGCTTTCTCGAGACCCTGCGCGAGAACTGCACGAAATACGGCGCGGTGCTGATCTTCGACGAGGTCATGACCGGCTTCCGCGTCGGACCCCGCGGTGCTCAGGGGATCTACGGCATCCAGCCGGATCTGACCACCCTGGGCAAGGTGGTCGGCGGTGGCATGCCGCTGGGGGTGTTCGGCGGGCGGGCCGAGATCATGGACCAGCTCGCCCCCTTGGGGCCGGTCTACCAGGCCGGTACCCTGTCCGGCAATCCGGTGGCGGTGGCCGCGGGGCTCGCCACCCTGAGGAAGCTCGATACCCCCGGTTTTTATGACCGCCTCGCTGCCAGGACCCGGCAGCTAACCGAAGGCCTCGTCGACGCTGCGCGCAAGGCCGGGGTTGTCTTCTCGGCCCAGTCCGTAGGCGGCATGTTCGGCCTGTATTTCGCCGCCAGACCACCTGCCAGCTACGCCCAGGTGATGGCTTGCGACAGGGAAGCCTTTAACCGGTTCTTCCATCTCATGCTCCAAGAAGGGGTCTATCTGGCCCCCTCTGCCTTCGAGGCTGGCTTCGTCTCCGCCGCCCACACCGAGGCGGACATCGAGGCGACCATCGCGCGGGCGGCGCGCGCCTTCAAGCGGCTTGGCGCATGAGCGATGTCCTCACGCCCGAAGACCAGCTCCGCCTGGAGGTGCTGCTGGCGCAGGACGTCAAGGTCGTGCGGTTGGACGAGGCGAGCATGACGCTGCACGCCCTCACCGCCCAGGGGGAGGCCAGTGTGCCCCTGCATCCCACCGGCCGACCCGAGAAGTACCTGCGCCTGGTGCAGGAACTGTTGTCCGGCCATGCGTTGGGTTCGCCCGGCGGTTATCCGGTCTATCTCACACGCTGGACCCGTCATGGCCAGATGGAGAGTGAGAATCTCGGCAAGCTGCTCCTCATCGGCGAACCCGAGGCGGTGGTGGCGGTGGTGCACTCGCCTGCGCTCACAGACGAGCTGGCGAAATACGCCTGGTGGGCCATGCCGACCATCGAGCATGCGCGTCTCATGCTGCGTCGCGAGGCCGTGGCGCGGGGGCGCATGGGCAAGGTGCTGGCGGACTACTTGGTCGAACACCTGCCCTTTCTCCAGGACGACCATGCGGCCATCCTGGATACCGTGGCGGTGCTGTTGAGCTCCGGCGTGCTAGATGCCGAGCAGCGCGCGGTGATCTGGCGTCGCGGCAAGCGCACCAACACCTACTATGTGCCCTTTTTGGAGCTCATGCCGAACGACCTCCCCGACCCGGACGCCCGCCCGCGCCACCACCCCGCGGCCGATGTCCTGGCGGACCTCGCCGACCAAGGCAACGCGGCGGCCAGGTCGTTGCTCTGGGCCTTCTCCGCCCAGGGTCAGGCCTATCTGACGGCGGCGGCGGAAGTCCTGGCCCGGCCCGAGACCCAGGAGGTGGTAAACCGCCTGTTCAATGCCCTGGGCGCTACATTCCGGCCTGCCGGTGCCGCCCCCGATGCCCCCCTGCCAGGGCTGGAGGCGGCGCGTGCGGCCTGCCCGGAACTGGCGGCGGAGTGGGGGGCGTTGGAGGCCTTAGCCCGCGTCGGCGAGGCCCAGCTTATGCCCATCTTCGCACGCAGCAGTGCCATCGGTTCGCTCATGCGGCGGAAGATCACGCCGCTCGTGGAACCCCTGATGGCGCACATCCGCACCCTGCGCGGACAGAGGGTGGTTTGAA
>DAITOH010000132.1:0-4101 GCA_036834225.1 Thiobacillaceae bacterium
CTTTAGCGCGCCCGTAGCTCAGTTGGATAGAGTACCTGGCTACGAACCAGGGGGTCGTGGGTTCGAATCCTGCCGGGCGCGCCACTTCCCCACTTTTAGCTCCGGCGCAACCACGTTCAGGCCATGGCGGGCAAGGCAGGCCGCTCCCCACAACCTAGCGATTCCCAGCCCAAAGACTTCGAAAGCGCCCTGTCCGAGCTGGAGGCCCTGGTGACCGACATGGAGACCGGACAGCTCTCTCTGGAAAAGTCCCTGTCCCACTATCGTCGCGGTATGGAACTGGTCAGTTACTGCCAGCGCGTGCTCAGGGAGGCGGAACAACAAGTCCGGGTCCTCGAGGCCGGCGAACTTAAGGACCTGCCCCGAGGGGATGCCGCCGAAGATGAATTTAGCCCCTGATTTTGCCGCTTGGTCGCGCGACGTGCAGGGCCGCACAGAGTCAGCGTTGGCGGCTCTATTGCCCTCCGCCGAGATCGCCCCCTGCCGCCTACATCACGCCATGCGCTACGCCGTCCTAGGTGGCGGCAAGCGGGTGCGGCCCATGCTCGCCTTCGCCGCCGGCGAGGCCGTGGGCGCGGCACCGGAGCGCATCCTAGCGGCCGCCTGCGCCGTCGAGCTAATCCACGTCTATTCCCTTACGCATGACGATCTGCCCTGCATGGACGACGACGACCTGCGCCGGGGCAAACCCACCTGTCACAGGGAATATGACGAGGCCACCGCGCTGCTGGTCGGGGACGCCCTGCAAAGCCTCGCCTTCGAGACCTTGGCCCGACCGGGGCTGCATCCGAACGCCGCCGCGCAACTCGAGATGCTGCACCTGCTCGCCCGCGCAAGCGGCTCCCGCGGCATGGCCGGCGGCCAGGCCATAGACCTGGAGAGCACCGGCAAGACCTTGGAGCTGGCCGAGCTCGAATTCATGCACATCCACAAGACCGGGGCGCTCATCCGCGCCGCGGTCTTGCTTGGTGCCCTGGCCGGCGATCGCCTCGACCCCGAGGCGCGCAAGGCCCTAGAGCGTTACGCCAAGGCCATCGGACTGGCCTTCCAGGTCATAGACGACGTGCTCGATGCCGAGGGCCATACCGCCACCCTGGGCAAGACCGCCGGCAAGGATGCTGCCCAAGGCAAGGCGACCTATCTCACCCTGATGTCGGCGCGTGAGGCCCGCGACTATGCCCGCGAACTGACCGATACCGCCCTTGCCGCCATCACGCCTTTCGGCGCGCGCGGGGACCGACTGGCGGCGATCGCGCGCTTCGTCGTGGAGCGGTCGTTTTGAGTAGCACCATCTTGGAGCGCATCGCCTCCCCGGCCGATCTCAAATCCCTCACGCCGTCGGAGCGCAAGGCTCTAGCGGAGGAGCTACGTGCCTTCATCATCGACTGCGTTTCACGCACCGGCGGCCATCTGGCCTCGAACCTGGGCGTGGTGGAGCTGACCGTCGCGCTGCATAGCGTGTTCAACACCCCAGAGGATCGCATCGTCTGGGACGTTGGCCATCAGACCTATGCCCACAAAATCCTCACCGGCCGGCGCGAGCGCATGCATACCCTGCGCCAGACCGACGGACTGTCGGGTTTCCCCAAGCGCGAGGAAAGCCCTTATGACGCCTTCGTCGCCGGCCACTCCAGCACCTCGATCTCCGCCGCCCTGGGCATGGCCATCGCCGCCAAGCTCAAGGGCGAGGACCGGCGCGTGGTGGCCGTGATCGGCGACGGCGCCATGACCGCCGGCATGGCCTTCGAGGCGCTGAACAACGCCGGGGCGACGGATGCCAACCTCCTGGTGATCCTCAACGACAACGAGATGTCGATCTCGCCCAACGTCGGGGCGCTCAACACCTACCTCACCCGCCTGCTGTCCGGACGCTTCTACAACGCGGTGCGCCGTCAGGGCGAGCGCCTGCTGTCCAATCTGCCCCGCTTGCACGAACTCGCACGCCGCGCCGAGGAGCATGTCAAGGGCATGGTCACGCCCGGCACGCTGTTCGAGGAGTTCGGCTTCAACTACCTGGGCCCGATCGACGGTCACGACCTGGATGTGTTAATCGAAACCCTGGAAAACGTCCGCCGACTCAACGGACCCCAGTTCCTGCACGTCGTGACCCGGAAAGGCAAGGGTTACCAGCCGGCCGAGTCTAACCCCTGTCTCTACCATGGTGTGGGCAAATTCGCGCCGGCGGCGGGTGTGAACGTGCAGCAGGGCAGCCGCCCCACCTACACCGAGGTGTTCGGGACCTGGCTCAACGACATGGCGGCGGCGGACGAGCGGCTCATCGGCATCACCCCCGCGATGTGCGAAGGCTCGGGCCTGGTGGAGTTCTCCAAACGCTATCCGAACCGCTATTTTGATGTCGGCATCGCCGAACAGCATGCGCTGACCTTCGCCGCTGGACTTGCCTGCGAGGGTTACAAGCCGGTGGTGGCGATCTACTCCACCTTCTTGCAGCGCGCCTATGACCAGTTGATCCACGACATCGCCCTGCAGAAGCTGCCGGTCATGCTGGCCATAGACCGCGCCGGACTGGTGGGGCCCGACGGCCCCACCCATGCCGGCGCCTTCGACCTGACTTACCTGCGCTGCGTGCCGAACCTGCTGATCGCCGCCCCTTCGGACGAGAACGAGTGCCGCCGGCTCCTCACCACCGCCTACCGGTACGAAGGCCCTAGCGCCGTGCGCTACCCCCGCGGCACCGGCCCCGGCGCCATGATCGAGCCGGGACTCGAGCCCCTGCCCCTGGGCAAGGGTATCCTCCGCCGCCAGGGTGACAAATTGGCGCTCCTGGCCTTCGGCAGCCTGGTCACCCCCGCCCTGGCGGCCGCCGAGGCGCTCGATGCCACGGTGGCCGACATGCGTTTCGTGAAGCCCCTCGACAAGGAGCTGATCCGCGAACTTGCGCTGACGCATCAATGCCTGGTCACGCTGGAGGAAAACGCGGTCATGGGCGGGGCCGGCAGCGCCGTGGCCGAGGCGCTCGCCGAGCTGGGCCTGGTCCGGCCCATCCTGCACCTGGGGCTGCCCGACCGTTTCGTGGAACACGGTGACCACGCCCTTCTGCTCGCCCGTTGTGGCCTGGATGCCGCGGGCATCGAACACACCATACGCGACACCTGGGCGGAACTTTTTAGTTGAGTTGTTTACTCAGGTATTGTCGCTCGCTATCATGCGGCATCCACAACAGAAGGAACATGCCATGACCGGCCAAGTATGCGAAGCGGTCTGCGAGACCGCGGCCCCCTGCCCACCCAAGCAAACCATGCCCGATGTCCAGAGTTATCCGGACTCGCGCAAGCTCGCCATCGACAAGGTGGGCATCAAGTCCATCCGCCACCCCATCCGCGTCGCGGACAAGGCCGCGGGTGTGCAGCACACGGTGGCCACTTTCAACATGTACGTGTACCTGCCGCATCACTTCAAGGGCACCCACATGTCGCGCTTCGTCGAGATCTTAAACGGTTACGAGCGGGAGATCTCGGTGGAGAATTTCGAGGACATGCTGCGCCGGATGGTGGCCCGTCTGGGGGCGGAATCCGGTCATGTGGAGATGAACTTTCCCTATTTCATCGCCAAGAAGGCCCCGGTGTCCGGTGTGGAAAGCCTCATCGACTACGACGTCACCTTCATCGGCGAGATCAAGGACGGGCACTATCGCCAGACCACCAAGGTCGTGGTGCCAGTCACCAGCCTGTGTCCCTGCTCCAAGAAGATCTCCGACTACGGCGCCCACAATCAGCGCTCCCACGTCACGCTCTCGGTTAGGACCAATGCCTTCGTCTGGATCGAGGACATCGTGCGCGTGGCCGAAGAGAATGCCTCTTGCGAACTCTACGGGCTGCTCAAACGCCCGGATGAGAAATACGTCACCGAGCGCGCCTACGACAACCCGAAATTCGTCGAGGACCTGGTGCGCGACATCGCCGCGGCGCTCAACCGCGACGATCGCATCGATGCCTATGTGGTGGAGGCGGAGAACTTCGAGTCCATCCACAACCACTCGGCCTACGCCCTGATCGAGCACGACAAGACGCACACGTCCTGAGCCGACTCGAAGTTCGCCGCGCCCGCGGGGTCGCATCCCCGCTCGCGCGGGGCCCCTGC
>DAITOH010000133.1:0-4098 GCA_036834225.1 Thiobacillaceae bacterium
CCCGGCCGCTTCGCGTCCGCCCCCCGAGGGGGCACGCAACTGCCTTGGGACGGCCCGGCGGCAGTTGCTCATGCGTCGGAAGGCAGGGCTTCCTCCTCCTGCCGGTAGTTCACCGGGCGCGCCGGCACGACGGTGGAGATGGCGTGTTTGTAGACCATCTGGGTGACGGCGTTCTTGAGCAGGACCACGTATTGGTCGAAGTTCTCGATGTGGCCTTGTAGCTTGATGCCGTTGACCAGGTAGACGGAAACCTGAACCTGCTCCTGCCTGAGCGCGTTCAAAAACGGGTCTTGTAACTGTTGCCCTTTGCTCATCTTGTCACCGTGAAGTCGTAGTTGGAGGCTGAATGATAACCGAATCTCGGGTGTTTGCCCTGCTGGAGCGCGTCTTCGGACGGATGTTCCCGGCGCCGCAGGGCACCCGGTCGGATTGGCACGGAGCCGTCGCGAACCTTCAGACCCCCAAGTGAGGGGTGGCGATCCCCTCGCCCAGATCGGCCTCTACCAAGCGTCGGCGCACCGCGAACAATTTTTCCAGCAACTGCGGTTCGCGCAGTCCATAGGTGTCACATCCCGACCGGACATTTCTATCTTGCCCAACTACCAGACATTTCTAAATTGCCTTGACAGGGGTTTGATGAAGCTTTTTTGATGGCGATTTGACACGCCTGTTATAATAAGGTGTTGGTTCAATGCAGGGTGACGCGGGCGAAGCGCCGCTTGCCGACCTGGGCGACCACGACGCTGTCCTTTGTGAGCACGAGCCCCTTGTCGCTCACCTTTGCACCATCCAGTTTCACCCCACCGCCGGCAATCAGGCGGAAGGCCTCTGAGGTGCTGGGCACCAGGCCGGCTTGCTTGAGGAGCTGGGCAATCGGCATGCCGCCCTCCGGTGTGGACAGGGTGACCTCCGGCATCTCCTCGGGCAGCACGCCTTGACGAAAGCGGGCTTCGAAGTCGGCCAGCGCGGCTTTCGCTGCCGCAGGACCGTGGAAGCGGGCAACGATCTCCTGGGCGAAGCCCACTTTGATGTCGCGCGGGTTACGCCCTTGTTCCACTTCTTCGCGCCAGCGCCGGATAACGGCGACGGGCTCGAAGGAGAGCAACTCGATGTAGCGCCACATCAGGTCATCGGACACGGACATGAGCTTGCCGAACATCTCGTTGGGTGGCTCGTTGATGCCGATGTAGTTGCCCAGTGACTTGGACATCTTTTGCACCCCGTCGAGCCCTTCCAGGATCGGCATGGTGAGGACAACCTGTGGGGGTTGGCCGTAGTGCCTCTGGAGTTCCCTTCCGACGAGGAGGTTGAACTTCTGGTCGGTGCCACCCAACTCCACATCCGCCTTTATCGCCACGGAGTCGTAGCCCTGGATGAGCGGGTAGAGAAATTCGTGGATGGCGATGGGTTGACCACCGTTGTAGCGCTTGGAGAAGTCGTCCCGCTCCAGCATACGCGCCACGGTGTGCTTGGCCGCAAGTTGGATCAGGCCGGCAGCGTCCATCTGACCCATCCAGCTCGAGTTGAACATGACCAACGTCTTTTCGGGGTCGAGGATCTTGAAGATCTGCTGCTCATAGGTTCGGGCGTTTTCGATCACCTCGTCGCGCGTGAGCGGCTTGCGGGTCACGTTCCTGCCTGTGGGGTCACCGATCATGCCGGTGAAGTCACCGATGAGGAACACCACCTCGTGCCCCAGATCCTGGAACTGGCGCAACTTGTTGATGAGCACCGTATGGCCTAGGTGCAGGTCGGGAGCTGTGGGGTCGAATCCTGCCTTGACGCGCAGGGGTCGGCCCGTTTTCAACTTGTCGACCAGCTCCGCCTCGGTGAGCAGTTCGTCCGAGCCACGCCTGATAATCTCGAGGGCTTGTTCGATGGAAACCATGAGAGGAGTGTGAGTTCTGGAGCGGGTGATGGGAATCGAACCCACGTCATCAGCTTGGGAAGCTGAGGTTCTACCATTGAACTACACCCGCGTGGTAGAATCGCAGTTCACAATGCTACTCGATATCGGTGGCTGTTAGAAGATGATCACCGTCACCATAAACGGTCAACCACGCCAGTTCGAACCCCCTATCGACGTCGCCGGGTTGCTGCAGCTGCTGAACCTCTCCGGTAAGCGGCTGGCAGTCGAACGCAACGGGGAGGTCGTGCCCAAAAGTCAGCATGGTTGCACACCCATCGCCGATGGCGACCGGCTGGAAATCGTGGTGGCGGTGGGCGGCGGCTAAACTTTCATGAGGCGCCGGACGTCAGGGCTAGGGTGTCGAATATCCCTGACACCTCACTCTCCATCCCGTCGACGAACATTATGGACCAACTGGTCATCGCTGGCCGGACCTACTCATCTCGCTTGCTCGTGGGCACCGGCAAGTACAGGGACTTCGCCGAAACCCGGGCGGCTATCGATGCCTCCGGCGCCGAGATCGTCACCGTGGCCATCCGCCGCACCAATATCGGCCAGGATCCGGGCCAACCAAGCCTGCTCGACTACCTACCACCCGACCGTTTCACCCTCTTGCCCAATACCGCCGGCTGTTACACCGCCGAGGATGCGATCCGCACCTTGCGCCTGGCGCGCGAGCTGCTGGATGGGCATGACCTGGTCAAGCTGGAGGTGCTCGGCGATCCCCAGAGCCTCTATCCCAACGTGGTGGAGACCCTGGCAGCGGCCAAGACCTTGGTCAAGGAGGGCTTCAAGGTCATGGTCTACACCTCCGACGACCCGATCATCGCCCGTCAACTGGAGGACATCGGCTGTGTGGCCGTGATGCCGCTCGCCTCGCTGATCGGCTCGGGCATGGGCATCCTCAATCCCTGGAACCTGCAGATCATCATCGACCGCATCGAGGTGCCGGTGATTGTCGACGCAGGGGTGGGCACCGCTTCCGATGCGGCCATCGCCATGGAATTGGGCTGTGACGCTGTGCTCATGAATACCGCCATCGCCGCGGCCAAGGACCCGGTGCTCATGGCCAGTGCCATGAAGAAGGCGGTCGAGGCCGGACGCGAAGCCTATCTGGCCGGCCGCATGCCGAAAAAGGTCTACCAGGCCAGCCCAAGTTCCCCCACGACCGGCCTGATTGGCAGTTGAACGCGCCCACGACGGAAGGTGCCCGCCGTCCCGTCCGCAGCTACGTGCTACGTGCCGGGCGCATGGGACCCGGCCAGGCACGTGCCCTGGCCGAACTGGGGCCGCGTTTCCTGCTGCCTTATCGCGCAGATGTCGTGGATTTGGATGCGCTGTTCGGCCGGTCCGGCCCAAAGATCCTGGAGATCGGATTCGGCATGGGGGAGGCCACCGCGCAGATTGCCGCAGAAAATCCGCACATCGACTTCCTCGGCATCGAGGTGTATACCCCCGGCGTGGGTGCCTTGCTCAAGCGGATCGGGGAGTTGAACCTCGGCAATGTGCGCATCGTGCAGCATGACGCCCTGGCCGTAATTCAGCACATGCTTCAGGAGGCAAGCCTAGATGGCGCGCATATCTTTTTTCCTGACCCCTGGCCCAAGAAGCGCCATCACAAACGGCGTCTGATCCAGCCCGCTTTCGTTAAGCTGCTGACCAGCCGTCTCAAGCCGGGGGGCTATGTACATCTGGCCACGGATTGGGAGGATTATGCCCGCCAGATGCTGGCAGTGCTCAGCGCCGAGCCGGGTCTGGAGAACACGGCCGAGGGCTATGCACCACGCCCCCCCTACCGCCCCCTGACCAAGTTCGAGCAGCGCGGGTTACGGCTAGGCCACGGCGTATGGGATCTTTTGTTTCGGCGGGTCTGAACGCCTCCAGGGCAGTGCCTGCCGCGCGCAACCCACGCCGAGGTCGTGCGGGAATCACTCGAGGCAGCCCCCATATCCTTCGACAGAGCGACGAGTCATCGACACACCGCGGCCCTCGCGCACCCCCTGGGGGAGGCGAAAACGGCCAGGCATGGCGGCTTGTATCGATGATTGGACTGGCACGGCATGTGCGTGGCGGGGTATCCACCGAGAGGGGATCTGCTCATGAACGCAGGACTCATCGAAGGTCTCGGCCACCGCCCGCTAAGGAAGGTCTGCACGACCGTCGCGAGCGGGCGGAGCGCAAGGCGCACG
>DAITOH010000134.1:0-4086 GCA_036834225.1 Thiobacillaceae bacterium
CGAAGCGCAATCTCTCCGCGATTGGCGATGAGGATTTTTTCAAACATCTTAACCCTGGGGGATGAGGCGCTGGCTTAGGTTGGCAAGCCTTCTTGCCATTAGCTGATGATGAACAGCGGTTCACCATACTCCACCGGCTGCCCGTTTTGGCTCCGGCCGCCGCTTTGCGGCTTAACGTTCGCTGCGCTCACGTTAGCCTGCACCGAAACGGGCAGCCTCGTTGGTAAACCATCGCCTGCAATCTTCATCCGATAATGAACAGCGGTTCACCATACTCCACCGGCTGCCCGTTTTGGCTCCGGCCGCCGCTTTGCGGCTTAACGTTCGCTGCGCTCACGTTAGCCTGCACCGAAACGGGCAGCCTCGTTGGTAAACCATCGCCTGCAATCTTCATCCGATAATGAACAGCGGTTCACCATACTCCACCGGCTGCCCGTTTTGGCTCCGGCCGCCGCTTTGCGGCTTAACGTTCGCTGCGCTCACGTTAGCCTGCACCGAAACGGGCAGCCTCGTTGGTAAACCATCGCCTGCAATCTTCATCCGATAATGAACAGCGGTTCACCATACTCCACCGGCTGCCCGTTTTCTACCAGGATGGCCTTGATCACACCACCCTGGTCGGCCTCGATCTCGTTCATGAGCTTCATCGCCTCGATGATGCACAGGGTGTCGCCGGCATTGACCGCTTGACCGACCTCCACGAAGGGCTTGGCGCCCGGCGAGGCAGCGCGGTAGAAGGTGCCGACCATGGGCGACTTGACGATGTGCCCCTCCGGTTGGGGCGCATCCTGGGGTGACGCCGACCCGTTCGTCACCTCGGGTGCGACGGGCAGAGGGGGCTGGGCATACACGGGCGGGGGGGCATGCTGTGCCAGGGCGCCCGCCATGGTGCGGGTGATGCGCACCCGCTCCTCCCCTTCGGAGATCTCCAGTTCGGCGATGCCCGAATCCTGCACCAGGTCGATGAGTTTCTTGAGCTTGCGCAGATCCATTTATTTATCCTCTAGGGCGTGTAGGGCATAGCCCAGGGCGAACAGATAGCCCATGGCCCCTAGTCCGGAGATCACCCCCACGGCCAGATCAGAAAAATAGGATCGGTGGCGGAAGGCCTCGCGGGCGTGGATATTGGACAGATGCACCTCGATGAACGGGATGGCCACCGCCGCCAGGGCGTCGCGTAACGCCACGCTGGTGTGGGTGTATGCGGCGGGGTTGATGATGATGTAGCCGACACCCTCGTCTTTCGCGGCATGGATGCGCTCGATCAGGGCGTGCTCGGCATTGCTCTGGAAGCATTCCACGGTCACGCCCGCGGCGCGTCCTTGCTCCTTGAGGGCAGCGTCGATTTCGGCCAGGGTCTGGGCGCCGTAGTGCTCGGGTTCACGGGTACCCAGAAGGTTGAGATTGGGCCCATGCAGGACCAGGATCTTGCCTGCGGAGCTGGCGGTGGGAGCGGGCTTCGGCGCGCGCCTTCTGGGAGGCATCTGGGCTTGCCGGAAGTTGTAATAAGGCGCGAGTTTGCCGCAAATACCCTACAATTGTCCAGATTTCGACACCGGTTCGCAGAAGCTTAGGCCATGACCGAAAAGCCGTCCGCCTGTGTTCTGCGGCTGGGCTAGCCGACGGATCGGCCGCCTTCGAGCCTCACGAGGCGCCCTCGATGGCGCGTAGTCTCCGATTGAATCCTATCCCATCATGTCGACCCGCCCACACCATGCGGTTGTTTTATCCTAAAAACCGCAGTTGAACACGCCCGAAGGGCGGTCCAAACGGGTGTCTGGCGCGAAGCGACGACGCCGCAGGGTAGCTCCCTGCAAGGAGGAGCGACCAGCCCGCAGGGCGCAGGACGCCACGCAGTGGCGATCCCGAGCGCAGCGAGGGATGGGCCGAAGGACCACACAAAGCCAGGCGCCCGTTTGGGCCGTCAAGCGGGCGTGTAGCAATCTCACCCCATCGGTGAAGTCGGGCGAAGGCTGAAAACTCAATGTATCCAACATGCTGCGAAGCCATCTAAGCGGTCAACTGCGGTTTTTAGGATTATGCTTACCGTCTGGCGACTGACCGACGGTAGGGCAGGCCACGAAAAACAGAGCCTGGGGTTTGCCAACGCCCTTAGTCGGCTCGTGCCGGTGGTCCGTCACGATCTGACTGTGGCCGGCTACCCAGTGGCAAGCGTGCTGCTCGATATCCTGTCGGCGCGTTTCCCGCTGGATAGCCACCTGCCCGATCCGGACCTGATCCTCGCCGCCGGCCACGCCACTCATCTGCCGGCACTGGCCGCGCGGCGGGCCCGGGGTGGGCGCATCGTCGTGCTGATGCGGCCCAGCCTGCCGTTGGCCCTGTTCGACCTGTGCCTGATCCCGGCGCACGATCGGCCGCCACCCAGGCCGAACGTGATCGCCACGCGCGGGGTGCTCAATGCCGTCGACACGGGCGGCGTGCACGACGAGGCACGGGGCTTGATCCTGATCGGCGGACCGTCGCGGCACTACCGGTGGGACGATGCAGCCATCGCCGCACAGGTCCGGGAGATCGTCACGACGCACTCCACCGTCGCCTGGACCCTCACCACCTCCCGGCGCACGCCGGAGGGTTTCATCGCCACACTGGGCTTAACCTCGGGGCTCGACATCCGCCCGCACGCACAGACCCCACCCGGCTGGCTTGAAGAGGCGCTCGCGCGTAGCAGCGAGGTCTGGGTCAGCCCAGACAGCGGCTCCATGGTCTATGAGGCCCTCACCGCTGGCTGCCGGGTCGGTCTGCTCGAACTCGCCCCCATAGCAGGCTCGCGCATCGCACACGACATCGCCGGATTGGTCGAAGACGGCATGGTCACCCCTATTGCCCGTTGGCGGCAGGAACATGCACTCAAGCCGCCAGGATGCGTCTTCAACGAGGCTGCGCGCTGCGCCCGCGCCGTCCTGGAGCGCTGGTATGCTTAAGCCGCCAGCGCGCAAACTCACCGTCGTGCAAGTCCTGCCCGCCTTGGAATCGGGCGGCGTGGAGCGCGGCACTCTGGAGGTGGGTAAATACCTCGCCGCGCACGGCCACCGCTCCATCGTCCTTTCCGCCGGCGGGCGCATGGTGGAACAGCTCCTGCGCGAGGGCAGCGAGCACTACGCCTGGGACATCGGCCGCAAAAGCCTCTGGACCTTGCGTCTTGTGCCGCGGCTGCGCCGCTTCCTGCACGAGAACCAGGTCGACATCCTGCACGCTCGCTCGCGCATGCCAGCCTGGGTTTGTTATCTCGCCTGGAAGGGCATGGACCCGGCCACGCGGCCGCGCTTCGTCACCACCGTGCATGGGCTGTACTCGGTCAACGCCTACAGCGCGGTGATGGTCAAGGGCGAGCGCATCATAGCCGTCTCGCAGACGGTGCGGGATTACATCCTGCGCAACTATCGGCATGTGGACCCTGACCGTATCACAGTCATCCCCCGTGGCGTGGATCCCGCACAATTCCCGTATGGCTACAAGCCATCGCCTGAATGGCTAGCCGCCTGGCATGCCCAATACCCCCAGCTTGCGGGGAAAAAGGTTCTGACCTTGCCCGGACGCATCACCCGCCTGAAAGGCCATGAGGCCTTCATTGATCTCATCGGACGTCTGAAGGCGCAGGGGCTGCCGGTGCACGGCCTCATCGTCGGCGGTGCGGAGGCCAGGAAACAAGCCTACCTGCGGAAGCTAAAGGACAAGGTCCGGCGGGCCGGGCTGGCGGCAGACATCAGCTTCACCGGCCAGCGCAGCGACTTAAGGGAGATCATGGCGGTCTCCGATCTGGTGCTGTCCTTATCCACCCAGCCCGAGTCCTTCGGTCGAACGGTGCTGGAGGCCCTAAGTCTGGGCGTGCCGGTGCTGGGCTATGACCACGGCGGCGTGGGCGAGTTGTTGCGCAAGATGTTTCCTGACGGCGCAGTGCCGCTTGGAGACTTGGACGGCCTTGTACGAAAATGGCGCGCCATTGAGACGACGACCCGTATCGTGCCCTTGGTTGGCCCGCCCACGCTCCATGACATGCTGACCGCCACCCTTGCCTTCTATGAAGGCATCATGGATTCGGGCTGCCCGTCTATGCGTCCAAGTGCG
>DAITOH010000135.1:0-4082 GCA_036834225.1 Thiobacillaceae bacterium
GATAGATGGGGGCTACGAATTTATGTGCCTCCAGCAGATGGCGCGCCAGGAGGCTTACGCCCTGCATCCCGCCGGGATGCTCGGCCAGGGACGTAGCAAATGGCATGCTATGTGCACGAGGGGCCTACAGGCGATGGATGTTAGATGTGGTCATGTGCGGTGTAAAAAAATCCGACAGGTTTTGGGCCAAACCAAGGCAGGGGTTGGGGCTTACGGATGCAGTCTCAAGATGATTGCCGAGCTTCTCGCAGCAGCCTGAACAAGGCACGGCTAGCGCGGGGCGGTTTGCCTTCCGTCGTCTCGCGGCGCGCGTTGCGTATGAGCTGCCGCAGCAGTTGGGCATCGACGCTCGGATGGGCATCTAGCCAATCGGTCAGGGCGGCATCATCTGCAAGCAATCTGGCGCGCCAGCGCTCCAGGGCACGAAACTCCGCCTTGGCAGCATCCGACTCCCCCTGCAGCAGCGCCAGACGTTCGGCGATCTGTTCCGTCTCCACGCTACGCATCAAGCGGCCGATGTACTGCAGCTGCCGACGACGGCCCTCGCGGCTGCGGATGCGGCCCGCTTCCGCCACTGCGTCATGCAGTTCCTCCGGCAAATTAAGGCGGCTGAGCTGGTCGGCCGACAGCTCAACCAGCCTCTCGCCCAGGGCCTGCAGGGCATGCATGGCCTTCTTGCGCTGGGTCTTGCTCGGCGGCCGCTGTTTTTGGTCGTCCATAAGACGCGGGCAAGGAGGGTGACTAAGCTTGTTATGATATCGACATAGCCAGTGTAAAGCAGGCCGACACCGTGTCCGATACCCGATTCTCCTTCACTCAAGATACCCTGCGCGAACTGGCTGCTCGCGTGCTCGATCTGGCCCGCGCCGGCGGTGCCACCGCCGCGGAGACCGAGGTCTCCGAAGGGTTCGGCCAGAGCGTGTGCGTGCGCAAGGGCGAGGTCGAGACCATCGAATACAACAAGGACAAAAGTGTTTCCTTGACCGTATACATCGGCCAGCGCCGGGGCCATGCCTCGACGACGGATTTTTCCGAAGACGCCTTGCGTCGCACCGTGGACAAGGCCCTGGTCATCGCCCGCTACACCGCCGAGGACGACTGTGCGGGGCTCGCCGACGCCGAGCTGCTGGCACGGGAGGTGCCCGATCTGGACCTCTACCACCCGTGGAACCTGCCTGTGGAGGAGGCCATTGAGCTTGCGCGCGCCTGCGAGGCGGCGGCGCTGGGGGTGGACGCGCGCATCAACAACTCCGAGGGGGCGACGGTGAGCACCCAGGAGTCCCAGTTCGTCTATGCCAACAGCCTGGGCTTCATGGGGGGCTATCCCAGCTCGCGTCACAGTATCTCCTGCGCGGTGATCGCCGAGGAGGCGGGCGCGATGCAGCGCGATTACTGGTATGACACCGCCCGCGCCGCCGGTGACATGGCTGCTGCGGATACAGTGGGGCGCCGGGCCGGCGAGCGCACGGTGCGGCGGCTTGGCGCGCGCAAGCTCAGCACCCGACAGTGTCCGGTGCTGTTCGAGGCGCCCGTCGCCAGCAGTCTGATTGCCAGCTTCGTCTCCGCCATCTCGGGCGGGCACCTCTACCGCAAGTCCAGTTTCCTGCTCGACAGCCTCGGCACCCGGGTCTTTCCGGCCTTCGTACAGATCCAGGAACGCCCCTTCCTGCCGCGGGGTCTGGCCAGTTCGGCCTTTGACCACGAGGGCGTGGCCACCCGTGACCGCGATGTGGTGAAGGACGGCGTGGTACAGGGTTACTTCCTGGGCAGCTACAGCGCACGCAAGCTCGGGATGAAGAGCACGGGCAACGCAGGCGGCAATCACAACCTCATCATCCCCAGCACGGGGGAGGACCTAGAGGGGCTGCTTAGGAAGATGGGCAGCGGCCTGCTGGTCACCGAATTGCTGGGACACGGGCTGAACATGGTCACCGGTGACTATTCCCGCGGTGCCGCCGGGTTCTGGGTGGAAGACGGCGCGATCGCCTACCCGGTGGAGGAGATCACCATCGCCGGTAATCTCAAGGACATGTTCCTAGGCATCCAGGCGATCGGTCGCGACGTCGAGATGCGCGGCTCGCGCCGCGTCGGCTCCATCCTGATCGACCGCATGACGGTGGCCGGGGAGTGAGGGCGAGGGCAGGGGCGTGAGAGGCTTGCTCGCCCTTTCACGCGGTATCGATGCCCTAAACGAGGGGATCGGCCGCCTTGTGCTCTGGCTGGTGCTGGCGGCAGTACTCATCTCGGCAGGCAACGCGGTAGCCCGCTACGGCCTGGACATAAGCTCCAACGCCTGGCTGGAGATCCAGTGGTATCTCTTTGCCGCCCTCTTTCTATTCGCTGCGGCCTACACCCTCAAGCACAACGGACATGTGCGCATCGACGTCCTCTACGCCCGCTTCCCCCCTCGCGTGCGAGCCTGGATAGACCTCCTAGGTGCCCTGCTGTTTCTCCTGCCCATGTGTGCTCTGATTACCTGGCTGGGGTGGAAGAGCTTCCTGGCCTCCTTCATGGTGAATGAGGTCTCGCCCGATGCCGGGGGGCTGCCGCGTTGGCCGATCAAGCTGGCCATCCCGATCGGATTCGGTTTGTTGTTCTTGCAGGGCGTGTCGGAGGCGATCAAGCAGCTTGCCTTCCTGACCGGTCACTTGCCGCTAGGCACGGAACAGGCGGAGGAGACGGTTTGAGCCACGAATTCATGGCCCCGCTGATGTTCATGGGCCTGGTGATCTTCCTCTTGCTGGGCTACCCCGTGGCCTTCTCGCTGGCGGCAAATGGCCTGCTCTTCGCCTTCATCGGCATCCAGGCGGGCTACTTCGAGTTTTCACTGCTCCAAGCCCTGCCCGATCGCATCTTCGGCATCATGTCTAATGCCACCTTGCTGGCCATCCCCTTTTTCACCTTCATGGGGCTCATCCTCGAGCGCAGCGGCATGGCGGAGGACCTGCTGGATACCATGGGTCAGTTGTTCGGCACTCTGCGCGGGGGGCTCGCCTACGCCGTGGTCTTGGTCGGGGCCCTGCTGGCGGCCACCACCGGCGTGGTGGCCGCCTCGGTCATCGCCATGGGGCTAATCAGCCTGCCCATCATGCTGCGCTATGGCTACAACCCGCGCCTGGCCACCGGGGTCATCGCCGCCTCGGGCACCTTGGCGCAGATCCTGCCCCCCTCCCTGGTCCTGATCGTCCTGGCCGATCAACTCGGCGTATCCGTAGGCGACATGTATCAAGGCGCCCTGGTGCCAGCCCTGATGCTAACCGGTCTTTACCTGCTCTATGTCATGGCGGTGAGCCTGGCTAGACCCGCGCATGCACCCGCCCTGCCGGCCGAAGCCCGCACCCTCCAAGGCACGGCCCTCCTTCGCCGGGCGCTGATGACCATGGTGCCCCCTCTAGTGCTGGTCTTCCTGGTGCTCGGCACTATCTTCCTGGGCATTGCCACCCCCACCGAGGGCGGTGCCATGGGGGCCGTGGGTGCGCTCCTACTGGCCCTGTTCAAACGGCGGCTAAATCTGGTTCTGCTCCGTCAGGCCATGGATCGCACCGCCCGGCTCACCAGTTTCGTACTGTTCATCCTCATCGGCTCGACGGTCTTCTCCCTGGTCTTTCAGGCCTTAGACGGCGATGAGTGGGTGGAGGAGCTGTTCAGCGCCCTGCCTGGCGGCGTCATCGGCTTTTTGATCATCGTCAACCTCCTTGTCTTCCTGCTGGCCTTCTTCCTGGACTTCTTCGAGATCGCCTTCATCATCGTCCCCCTCCTGGCGCCGGTGGCGGCCAATCTGGGCATCGATCTGGTGTGGTTTGGCGTGTTGCTAGGCATCAACATGCAGACTTCGTTCATGCACCCGCCATTCGGTTTTGCCCTGTTCTACCTGCGCGGCGTCGCGCCGCAGACGGTGCGCACTGCCGACATCTACTGGGGGGCGGTGCCCTTCCTGGTAATCCAGCTTTGCATGGTTGGCCTGGTGCTGGCCTTTCCCGGTCTGGTGGGCGAGCAAGCCACAGCGGAGCCCGAGGTCACCATCCCCATCCTTCTGGAGGAGACCGGTGTACCTTATGGGCAACCGGTAACCAGTCCCTAGC
>DAITOH010000136.1:0-4007 GCA_036834225.1 Thiobacillaceae bacterium
AGGCCTCATTCGTCCGGACGATATCGAGAAAGATGTCCTCCAGCCGATTGAAGATGTGTTGCCAGGACAGATCTAGTGCGGTGGCGCGGGCCGCTTTCCCCAGGCCGTCGCGCAGGCCTTCGTCTTCTGCCAGACGCAAGGACTGCAGCAAAAATTCCCCCTCATCGCCATAGCTGGCCTTAAGACCGTTGACGCCGTGCCTGACGTGCTCGGCGGCGGCGGCGTAATCGAAGCCGACACAGGCTAGGCCGCTGGCCATGGCCTCAAGCAGGACGTTGCCGAAGGTCTCGGTCAGGCTGGGAAACAGGAAGACGTCGGCGGAGGCATAGTGGCGCGCCAGATCCTCCCCGCGCCTTGCCCCGCAGTAGACGAAGTCGGGATGGGCCGCCTTCAGCGCGGCTAGTTTAGGGCCGTCGCCGACTAAGACCAGCTTTGCGTCCGGACGCACGCGGGCCATGGCCTGGAAGGCGCGGACCAGCAAATCGAGATTCTTCTCCGGCGCGATGCGGCCGACGTACAACACCGCCAGCCCCTGCTTTGGCACGCCCCAGGCCGCGCGCAGGTCCTGGCTGCGACGGGCGGGATCGAATAGCTCGGTGTCGACGCCGCGCGCCACCACTTCCAGGTTGCGGAAACCGGCCGACTCCAGGTCCCGGCGTATGGTCAGCGACGGCACCATGGTCACCCTGGCCTGGTTGTGGAACTTGCGCAGATAGGCGACGATGGGCTTCTTCAGCCAGCCCAGGCCGTAATGCCGGCTGTAGCTGTGGAAATTGGTGTGGAAATCGGTGGCCACCGGGATGCGCAGGGTGTTGGCCGCCGCCAGGGCCGACCAGCCCAGGGGCCCCTCGGTGACCACATGCACCACGTCCGGCCGTTTCAGCGACCAGATCCGGCGCAGCGCCGACTTCGCTGGCAGCCCCATCCTCAGCCCGGCATAACGGGGGATGGGCACCCCGGGGCGCAGCACCTGCTCCAGATTCGATTCGTCACGCGGCAGGTCGTCCGCACTCTGCCTGGGCCGGATCAGCTGGACCTGGTGCTCGCGGTCCTGCAGGGCCCGCACGAAGCGGCCCAGCGTCATGGCCACGCCGTTGATCTCGGGTGGATAGGTCTCGGTCACCACGGCGATGCGCAAACGTCTGCGCTCGACGGGCAACTGTTGGAAGGCAAGGTCTGCGGCCAGCATGAGCAACCAGCATGCCCAATCCCGGCGACACGGACATGACGGATTGGAGAAGTTTTTGTTACAAACCCGCGGCAACGGGGCATGCCGACCGGCCCCGGATTAAGGCGCGGTCAGGGCCCTTGTCCTCTATCGACCCCCTCAGTACCCTAGTCGATCCGACTGCCCCCCGCCGGACATGTCCGCCGTACTCGACCCCCAGATTGCCGCCATCAAGCTGCCGCCCCACTCGCTGGAGGCCGAACAGTCCGTCCTGGGCGGCCTGCTGCTGGATAACAGCGCCTGGGACCGGGTGGCCGACCTCATCAACGAGCACGATTTCTACGCCGCCGCCCACCGTGCGATCTGGCGGCAGATCACCCGGCTGATCGAGGAGAGCAAACCCGCCGACGTGATTACCGTGGCCGAGGCCTTAGCCTCGCTCAACCAGCTCGAGGAGGTCGGCGGGCTGCCCTACCTGACCGAACTTGCCGACAACACCCCCTCGGCGGTCAACATCCGCCGCTACGCCGAGATCGTGCGCGAGCGCGCCGTGCTCAGGAAGCTAGCGGAGGTCGGCGGCGAGATTGCCGAATTGGCCTACAACCCCGCCGGCCGGCCGGCCTCGCAGATCCTGGACGAGGCCGAGGCGCGCGTGTTCGAGATCAAGGAGGCTAGCGCCCGCGGCGCCCAGGGCTTCCTGGAGCTCAAGCCCCTGCTCATCCAGGTCGTCAACCGCATCGACGAGCTCTACAACCGCGACAACCCGAGCGGCGTCACCGGCGTGCCGACCGGCTTCACCGACCTCGACGCCAAGACCTCGGGCCTGCAACCGGGCGACCTGATCATCGTCGCCGGCCGGCCGAGCATGGGTAAGACCGCCTTCAGTCTGAACATCGCCGAGCACGTGGCGCTCGACGCACGGCTTCCGGTGGCGGTGTTCAGCATGGAGATGGCGGCCAGCCAGCTGGTCATGCGCATGCTCGGCTCCATCGGCAGGCTCGACCAGCACAAGCTACGCACCGGCCGCATCGGCGACGACGAGTGGCCCAAGCTCACCCACGCCATCGGCGTACTGGACGAGGCCCCGATCTACATCGACGAATCGCCCGCCCTCACCGCCATGGAGGTGCGCGCCCGCGCCCGGCGGCTGGCCCGTCAGTGCAAGAACGGGCAACTGGGGCTCATCGTGCTGGATTATCTGCAGCTCATGTCCGGCACCGGCAGCGGCGAGAACCGCGCCACCGAGATCTCGGAGATCTCGCGCTCGCTCAAGGGCCTGGCCAAGGAACTGCACGTGCCGGTCATCGCGCTCTCCCAGCTCAACCGCTCGCTGGAACAGCGCCCCAACAAGCGGCCGGTGATGTCCGACCTGCGCGAATCCGGCGCCATCGAGCAGGATGCCGACGTCATCGTCTTCATCTACCGCGACGAGGTCTACAACCCGGACAGCCCCGACAAGGGCACGGCCGAGATCATCATCGGCAAGCAGCGCAACGGCCCCACCGGCACCGTGCGCATGACCTTCCTGGGCGAATACACCCGGTTCGAGAACTACGCGCCGGGCATGCCCACGCCCTAGACGCGACGCCGGATGCGCAGCCTGCGCCCTCTCGTCGCCCGCATCGACGCCGCGGCCTTAGCGCACAATCTGGGCGTGGCGCGGCGTCACGCTGGCGGCGCCCGCATCCTGGCGGTGATCAAGGCCAACGGCTACGGCCACGGCCTCGCGCGCGTGGCGCATGCCCTGCGGGCGGCCGACGGCTTCGCCGTGCTCACCCTGGACGAGGCGGCGGCGCTGCGGGCGCAGGGTTACACCCACCCCATCGTCCTGCTCGAAGGCTGGTTCCACATCGACGAACTGCCGGAGATCGCCCGCCTGCGCCTGCGGCCCGTCATCCACCGTGAGGATCAGGTCGATGCGCTGCTCAGGGCGCGTCTGGACAACCGCATCGACCTGCTGCTTAAGCTGGACACCGGCATGCACCGCCTGGGCCTGCCGCCGCAGCGCGTAGCCGCCGTGCTGGAGCGCCTGCGCGGCGCGGCCCAGGTCGGCAGCATCACGCTCATGACCCATTTTGCCTGCGCCGACGAGCCGCAGGTCGGCGTCGCAGACCAGCTCGCCCGTTTCCGCGACGCCACCCGGGGGCTTAACCTGCCCGTCACCCTGGCCAATTCGGCGGCCCTCCTGCGCTACCCCGAGACCGTGGGCGACTGGGTGCGCCCCGGCATCCTGCTCTACGGCGCCTCGCCCTTCGCCGGCCAAACCGGCGCGGATCTGGGCCTACTGCCGGCCATGACGCTCCAATCTGCCCTCATCGCCGTGCAGACCGTGCGCAAGGGCGAAGGCGTCGGCTACGGCGCCGCCTTCGTCGCCCCGCGCGACATGCGCATCGGTGTTGTGGCCTGCGGCTATGCCGACGGCTATCCGCGCCACGCCGGCACCGGCACCCCCATCCTGGTCGCCGGGCAGCTCACCCGCACCTTAGGGCGCGTGTCCATGGACATGCTGGCCGTGGACTTGAGCGATGCGCCCGGCGCCCATGTCGGCAGTCCGGTCACCCTCTGGGGCCAGGGCCTCCCGGTCGAGCGGGTCGCCGCCGCCGCCGGCACCATCGCCTACGAGCTGCTCACCGGCGTGGCGGCGCGCGTGCGCCTTGAGGCGGTTTGATCGCCGCGCCCCGCTCCCCTATACTCGAATTATGGCAAGCCTCACATTCGACACGCATCAGTTCGTGCGCAAGCTGCGTGAACGCGGTTTCACCGAGCAGCAGGCCGAGGCCTTGGCCGAAGCCCTTGCCGATGCGCAACGCGAAGCCGAACTGGTGACCAAGAAAGACCT
>DAITOH010000137.1:0-3982 GCA_036834225.1 Thiobacillaceae bacterium
TGCCGCCATCTCGCGCGCCCTTTCCGGTTCCACTGTTGCACCGACGACCCCACGGGCCTGGACCCGGGCATCACGATCATTCCCTTCCCGGATAACCCCGGCGTTCAGCGCGGCTGGCCGGACATCCTGGTGAAGTTGGTCCTCCTGCGTGATGGCTTTGGCAACCTGCAAGGGCCTACCCTGTTCCTGGACCTGGACGTAGTCATCACCGGCTCGCTTGACCCCTTTTTCGACTATCACCCGGGCGAGTTCTGCATCATCCACAATTGGGTCAACTGGCGAAAACGCCTGCTCGGCCGGCGGCCAGCGGTGGGTAACTCCTCTGTGTTCCGCTTCGAGGCGGGCAAGTGCCAGTATGCCTACGACACCTTCCTGAGAGAGATGCATCGAGCCGAGGACCGTCGCGTGTTCAACACCGAGCAGGCTTTTCTGACCTATGCCCTCGGCAACCCCAGATGGTGGCCGGAGGCGTGGGTCAAGAGCTACAAATGGAACTGCCGCCCTACCTTCCCGCTCAATCTTGTGCGCATGCCCCGGCTGCCCGCAGGCTGCCGCATCCTGGTGTTCCACGGCCGCCCTGATCCCGATGAGGCCATCCGCGGCTACCGAGGCCGTAAGCCACACCACCACACCCGGCCGGCCCCGTGGATCGCGGACTATTGGAAGCTTTGATGCCAGCGACGCAGGCGGCCGCCTTCTGGGAAATGGTCGATGGCGTGTTGGTGGTCAACCTGGACAGCCGGCCTGACCGCTGGCAGCAGATGCAGGCCCTGACAGCCGGGCTGCTCCCTCCGGACAAGTTGCAGCGACTGCCGGCCACGGCAGGCGTGGCGCTGCCTGGTTACGGCATGAAGCCCTGGTTTCGCGGCCGCAAACGAGACAAGACCTGGGCCGGGCGGGCCGGCTGCACACTGTCGCACCGTGCGGCCATCGCACATGCTAAGCAACAAGGTTGGCGCAGCTTGCTGATCCTGGAAGATGACATCGAGCCAACGCCTGCCCTGCCCGCTGTGCTGGCGGCCCTGCCCGATGCCTTGGCGGGTTGTGACTGGGACGTCTGTTATCTCGGCTATACCGACCCGGTGCCACCCTACCGGACGCTGGCCGATCTGCCCCATGGACATAGCCTGTGCCGGCTGACCGGTGCAAGCACCACGCATGCTTATCTGCTGCGCTACAGCACCTTCGACTGGCTGCTGGCCCATCTTCCCGAACCCCACGAAATCTGGCCATGGATTAGCCGGCACAGGGCCATCGACCGGTGGTATTACCGCAACCTCTCGCGCCGCTTCATGGTGACGGCGGTGTCTCCCGCCCTCATCAACCAAAAGGTCGGTTTCTCAGACATCACCTTGCGTCTTCACGAGAAGGTGCACACCACCTACGTCCCCGAACGGCGCAGCAGCGCGCTTGGTTTTGCCCTGCTAGGTGCCCTGCGCTGGCTAGGTTTCCGCATGGCGGAGCCGCGCGACTGGCTGCGCGGCAAGATCAAACGCATGCGCGGGTTCTGAATGGTCGTAAGCGAGTCCGGACCGCGTCTGCGCATCAAGTTTCTGGGTAAATACAAGCCAGGAGCCGACGGCGCTGGTTGGCTGAAGTGTTTTCCCGGCAATACGCCCCGCTGGGGCAACTGCGACTTCATCTTCGATCGTCACTGCCGCGACTACGATTGGCTCGTGGTATACGACGACCTGCCCTCCCTGGCTGGCGAGCGGCATCCGCTGTGGGTGGAAGAGCTGGCCTGCCCGCCCGAGCACACGCTGTTGATCACCGTCGAGCCATCCTCCATCAAGACCTACGGGCGCCACTACCTGCGGCAGTTCCGCTGGATACTCACTACCCAGGAACCCTGGGCCACCGGCCCCCACCCCGGTCGCATCCTGGAGCAGCCGGCACTGATCTGGTTCTACGCAGACACGTCACCCCGCGGAGATTACAACACTGTCGCCGCTCAGATTCCCCTGGCCAAGACGATGAACCTTTCCACAGTGTGTTCCAGCAAGCGCCAAGGCCACACCCTGCACCGCATGCGCTATGACTTCACGCAGGCTCTGAAACGCCTGTTGCCTGAAATGGACATCTACGGCCACGGCGTGCGCCCACTGGTTGACAAGGCCGACGCCCTGGACCCTTATCGCTACCACCTCGTCATCGAGAATTATCTGGGACCGCACCATTGGACGGAAAAGCTGGCGGATGCCTTTCTGGGGGCCTGTTTGCCGTTCTATTACGGCTGTCCCAACGCCGAGGATTATTTCCCGCCCGAAAGCTTCGTGCGTATCGACATCCACGACGTTGAAGGCACCGCCGAGGCCATTCGCCGCGCCATTCTCGACAATCTATGGGAGAGGCGCCTTCCGGCCATCCTCGAGGCCCGCCGTCTGGTGTTGGAGAGGTATGGCACGATTCCCACCATCGTGCGGCTTGTCAACGAAAGACACGATGTCAGCCGTCGCAGGACCGACTTGCCGGTGTACATTTACAGCCGCCGACGGCTGCGGCATCGGTTGGTGCCGGCGCTGTCTTACGTGTTAGAAAAACTTTATGTTCGCGGTCGGCACGCCATCGACCGTCTTCAAGTCAGGATATCAACGACATGATTCACCGCCTCGGTACACAGTTCCTGAACAGCAACAAAATCGGTTTTTCCCGACCAAGCTTACCAAAAAGGAAGCACTTCAAAACCTTATCGCCCAATTGCACCTCCTTGCCATGGAATTCGACTTGATCCGTCTTAGACCTGATGGGGATGGCGGTTATCTGGTGCCGGACGATTTACAAGGTAACCAGTGTCACTTTGCAGGGGTTGGAAATACCCCGTGTGACGGAATTCACCTTTTTTCGCAAGGACCGGTTCACCCCCACCGGTTACGCTCGAAACTTCCCCCACCCACTGGATCGTGATAACACCGCCAATGCGCCGTTGCGACTTCCAGCGGCCTGGTATGCGCCGTCAGTCTGACTCGCATGGCCGCTGGCAATCCGCGCAGTCAGAAACTCGATAGCAGACCGCGCAAAATTCACGATCAGGTGATCGCAGCCGGTTTCATATCAGGCCTAGTCCGTTGCGCAGGCGAAAGAGGATGCCCCGTGGAAATCTGCGGTAGGCCTTGTGGGAGCGCAGGATGATGGGATGTGTAGCCAAATTCGGCCGATACAGCCGTTCCGCCCAGCGGGCCACCCAGGCGAAGGGGTTATATATGTTCAGCACCCGGCTGCGCGCTTCCTTAAGCGCAGCTTCACGCTCGCTGCACAAAGGGGCGTCCAGCAATTTTTTGATGCGGCGGGCAACCTCATCTGCATCCAGCCCGTTGATCGATAGCAGCGCTGCGCTCGGAAAGAACTCTGCCACGTTGGGGCAGCCCAGGTACACCGGATAGGCCCAGCCCAGATAGGCATCCGCCAGCTTTTCGGTCCAATAGTTGTTTTGGACGCTGTTCTCCAGCACAAGATGGAAACGATAGGGCAGAATGGCGTCCATCTTGTCGTCGATGGGCAAGAAGCCCCTACCGAAATGCACCAGACGGTCCCCCAAGCGCTGCTTAAGTTCCTGTAGTAAAGCCAGACGCTGGCGCTGGCCTTCGGTCTTGGCAGCGTTGGAGCACACCACGGCGATGCGGTTCTCCTGTTGTTGCGGCCGAGCCATACTGGCAAGGTAATCATAGCCGTAGCGATAGGCATGGGTGGCGCAATCCAGTCCCACGTGCCAGTTAAGGCCCAGGGCGCTGATGTGCAGGTTTGGATGCCGCGACTCCGCATGACTGTCCACCACATGACCGAACTGGCGGTAGAAGGCCTTAGGATAACACTTCTTGGCTAGCGGCTCGCCCGCGATGAACAGGGTATTTAGCGGCGCACAATCGAAGCGGTCATAGGGTCGGGCGTTGTAGAGCACGACCGCGAAATCCGCTCGTTCCTCGTGGGCGGGGTTAAGATCAAAGCGGCAGCGTCCCCAGCGCAGGCTAGCACCCGGCGTTAGCAA
>DAITOH010000138.1:0-1886 GCA_036834225.1 Thiobacillaceae bacterium
CCGTGCGCCTTGCGCTCCGCCCGCTCGCGACGGTCGTGCAGACCTTCCCTAAGTGCGCGAGGTCCATATCAGAATCCTGCCCACTGCTCGCCACACAACGCTCACCGCTTGCCACTTGAGGACACGCCATACCGGATATAGCATCATAAGATTGGCCTCCATTAACGACCGTGCATTCAGCGGTGTCTACGCAAACCAGGGTATCCCCGCCTTCAGGGACTAGCTAGGCAACGCGCTGCTCAACCTATCCGGTACCTAGATCGACTCATCCCGGACGAACAGCCGCTCATCGAGGCGAGCACCGTTGCCTTAGTTCTTCCGGGTACGGGTGCCAGAGGTGGTGCAGTCTGCGTCCCGGTCGCACGTGTCAAAAGCAGCCAGGAGGGCATCCACCCCGTCTAGGCTGGCGCTTAACATCAAGCCGACGTAGAGCGCAGCGCAGCTGTCCACCGACGAGCGTGAACCGGTGGAGCGCGGGTAGGCAGCGGGACGCCCCACCTGGGGTCGTGCGCGCGCCTCGGGTTCAGTCAAACGCGGCCAGGTTGCTGCCCTGCAAGAGATCCAGGCGGTTGACCAGGGGGCGGCTTTCCGCCAAGAAGCGGTTGAGGTCGCGTTTGTCCAGCGCGAAGGAGGTGGGCAGCTTCAGGCTTAGGGGGTCCTGCGGTACGCCGGCGACACGAAACTCGTAGTGCAGGTGCGGCCCGGTAGCAAGCCCCGTGGCCCCGACATAACCGATGATGTCACCCTGATTGATCCGTTTGCCAGGCTTTACACCCGGAGCGAAGCGCGAAAGATGCCCGTAGGCGGTGCTGTAGGGTCTCTGGTGGTCGAGGATGACGATGTTGCCGTAGCCGCCCTGCCAGCCTGCGAAGGACACGACGGCATCGGCAACGGCCTGCACCGGCGTGCCGGTGGGCGCCGCATAGTCTATGCCCCGGTGGGCACGCCATTCCTTCAGCACCGGATGGTAGCGGGCATTGGAAAAGCCGGAGGAGATGCGCGAGAAGGGCAGGGGGGACTTCAGGAAGGCTCGTTTCATACTTTGACCCTGCGGCGTGAAGTAGCCCTCGCGCCCGAAGCTGTCCTTGAAATAGACGGCGCGGTAGCTCTTGCCCTGGTTGACGAATTCCGCAGACAGCAGACGACCGGTCTTGATCAGGTTGCCGTTGTGGTAGAACGCCTCATAGACCACAGAGAAACGGTCACCCCGGTGCAGATCGCGGTGAAAGTCGATGTCGCCGGAGAAGACTTCGACCATCTGGGAGGCGATGGAATCGGGGATATCGGCCGCGTCGGTGGCGCCGTAGAAGGAGGCCCGGATCTCGCCGAAGCGCATGATGGGGCGCGCATCCAGTTGGATGGCGGTCTCCTCGGCGACAAACGCCTCCTGCACGCGGTTGAGGGTCACCAGGCGCTCGTCGGTGGCGAGATAGCGCAGCAACAGGAGCTGCCCGGAGACGGTCACGCGGGCGAGCACCGTGCGGCCGGGCGCAAGCCGTTGCAAGGCAGGGGTCTGGCGGCTGACGGCAAGGACGCGGGCTTTATCCTCGGCGCCTACGCCCAGTCGGTCGAGCAAGGAGGCGATGGTGTCACCGCGCCGGATGCGTTCTTCGCTCCAGAAATCGAAGCTCTCGGCATCGGCGATGTCGGTGGAGGCCGGCTTTGGCAGTTCTAAAGCCTGCACCACGGTCTGCGTCTGCACCTGATTCGGCACGGTGTCGGGGGCGATGCCGAAGGCGGCCATGACCCCGAACAGGGGCAGGACGGCAACCCAGGGCAGCCAGCGAGGGTGACGCACAGGCGAACGGAAGACCGGATGCATGCGTTTCATGGGCACTCCCTATGGCAAGTTAGTGCGAGATGGTATCAGACAAAACAAATTTTTG
>DAITOH010000138.1:1986-3923 GCA_036834225.1 Thiobacillaceae bacterium
GGCCTCGATTCGCCGTGCTAGGGCCTGTAGCTTGTCTTCCGGCAGGCGGGATAGCCTGGGGGCCTCGGGCTGCAGGGATGGCCGGGCCAGACCGTAGAGCAGCACCCCCCGCAGCGGGACCCCTTCCGACCGGGCCCTGGCCAAGAGGCCCAGATAGGCGCGCACCTCGTTCTCCGTCGGCGGTTCGCCATCTAAGGCGAAGACACAGGTCTGCACCCAGGTGGGACACAGCCGCGCGCAGGCTTCGAGGCGTCGGTATTGGCGCTCGGGGTCGGTGCGGGTGCCGTTGATCGCTCTGAGCCCCTCGGCGGTGGCGCGGTCCAGCTTGAACCAGACCTCGCCGGACAAGGTCGCCATGGCGCGCAGGCCCGATCGGACCGAGGCCTTGTCCACCTGGCTGCCGTTGGTGATGAGCACCAGGCTGATCTTGCCGCAGAGGTCGAAATCCGCGAGCACGCGGCCGATCAATCCAACCACTGCGGGAAACTCCGGTGCTGTGGTCGGTTCGCCGTTGCCAGACAGGGCTATGTCGTTGAGGCGGCGCATGCCTTCGGGTGCATGTCTATGCAGCCAGTCGTCGTGCAGGATCTCTGCCAGCATACGGCGCAGTTCGGCCTCGAGCTGGTCCATGGCGATCGGTGGCGGGCCGCCCCGCTTTAGATCCGGCACCTGACAGTAGACGCAGCGCCAGTTGCAGGCGTTGTTGGGATTGAGGTTCACGCCCACCGAGACCCCCCGGCTGCGCCGGGAGACCACCGGATAGACATAGGTCATGCCGGCGGCATCGCGCGCGTGGTCGGTGATGGTAAGCTTGCTCACGGGCGGATTCTTGCATAGCACCGCCTGCCGACGAACCCCCCTATCGCATGCGCGACTTTGCCCAACGCCTCATCGCCTGGCAGCGCCGTCATGGTCGTCATGACCTGCCCTGGCAGCAGTTGAGGTCTGACGCTTACGCTGTCTGGGTGTCGGAGATCATGCTGCAGCAGACCCAGGTGGACACCGTCATTCCCTACTACCGGCGTTTTCTGGAACGCTTCCCCGACCTTACGGCGCTGGCAGGCGCGCGGCTGGACGATGTCCTGGCCCTCTGGAGCGGTCTAGGCTATTACGCGCGGGCACGCAATCTGCATGCGGCCGCGCGGAGGATTCTAGAGCGGCATGGCGGTGTCTTCCCCCGGCGCTACGAGGACATCCGCAACCTGCCGGGCGTGGGGCGCTCTACCGCCGCGGCCATCGCCGCTCTAGCCTATGGGGATCGGCATGCCATCCTCGACGGCAACGTCCGGCGTGTGCTCTGTCGCCTGTTCGGGGTTGAGGGCTGGCCGGGCGAGAAGGCCGTGGAAGAGCGGCTGTGGCGGCTGGCGCAATCCCTGCTCCCCGAACACGACATCGGCGCCTACACCCAGGGGCTGATGGACCTGGGTGCTACCGTGTGCACCCGCAATCGCCCACGCTGCACTGACTGTCCCTTCGCGGCCGAGTGTGTCGCGGCACGCCAGGGCCGGCAATCCGAGCTGCCGAGCCCCAGGCCGCGCAAGACCTTGCCGGAGCGGACGACGGCCATGCTGATCCTGCGCCATGGGGGCGAGGTCCTGCTGGAGAGACGTCCGCCGGCAGGCATCTGGGGCGGGTTGTGGAGCTTGCCGGAATGCGGCGCGGACGAGGACCCGGCTGGGGCTGCCGAGCGCTTAGGTTGCCGGTCATGCGCTGCCTATCCGCTGCCGACCCTGCAGCACGTCTTCACCCATTTCCGGCTTGCGATCCAGCCCTGGCTGATCTCGGTGGACCGGCGCACGGTGGTGGCCGAATCGGGCGGGCACCTGTGGCTTACGCCCGATGAGGCCGTCCGGGCCGCCGTGCCGACTCCGGTGCGCCGGTTGCTGTCCAAGCTAGCAGCCGAAAACGGCACATGAGGCGCCACCGCCCCAAGGTAG
>DAITOH010000139.1:0-3854 GCA_036834225.1 Thiobacillaceae bacterium
TTTGTGCCCAACTCCGCTTTAGCACCGCTTCTAAGCAACCTGCCCACCACCGAACCGAAGCAGCCGGCAAACTGACCTGCCTGCCGCCCAAGCCAGAAAGCCAACCTCCAAGCCAAGATGCCGATCAAAACCGCTGTCCTTATCCTGCTTCCGTTGACCCTGACTGCCCATGCCGGCGTCTACAAGTGGACGGACGCTCAGGGTCGGGTGCACTACTCCGACACCCCACCGCCGAGACAGGAGGCACAGCGGGTGCAAACCGGCAAGACCAACGAGGCCGAGGCGGCCGCCGCGCTCAGGTCGCTGGCCGACAAGCTCAGCGACTCCGAGCTGAGGCGCAAGAAGGCCCAGGAGGACGAAGACAAGCGCAAGGCCGAGGAGGAGAAACAGCGTGCTAAGGCCGAAAACTGCGCCAAGGCGCGCGAGCAACTGGTTCTATTACAGCAGCATGCCCGCATCAGTCGGGTTAATGCGCAGGGCCAGCGTCAGATGATGACTGACGCCGAGCGCTTGGCCGCCATCCAGGAGGCCCAGAGGCGGGCCGACGAGTTCTGCAAATAGGCCACTTGCACGGCAAGCAAGCCGGGCCGTACCAGACGCTGGCTTACCCCCGTGGCGGCGCTTACTTAACGGGCAGGTCGCCGCCGCCTTTCTTCATGGCCTTGCCCTTTGCCGCCCGCTGCTTGCGCACCTCCTTGGGATCAGCGATTAAGGCGCGATAGATCTCCACCCTGTCCCGGTCTCTCAAGGGGGTATCGAGCTTCACCAGCTTGTTCCAGACCCCGACCTTGTTCTTGCTGAGATCGATTTCGGGGAATTCCGTAAGCAGCCCGGAGCGTTCCACCGCCTGCTGCACGGTAGCACCCTCCTCCAGCGTCAGCGGCACGCGCTTGGCATAGCCCTTGAGGGCATAGAGTACCTCCACCCGAATGCTGTTCATCGCTTGCCGTAGACCTGTTCGGCCCGCTGCACGAAGGCGTCCACCAGACTGTTAGCGACATAGCCGAACACTGGTTCTAAGACCTTCTCGAGCAGGTTCGTGGAGAATTCATAGTGCAGCATAAGCTCGATCTTGCAGGCGGCATCGCCGAGGGCCTTAAATCGCCAATAGCCTTCCATGCGGCGAAAAGGCCCCCGCTTCAAGCTGATGGCCATTTCTTGCGGATAGGTCTTGCGATTCTGGGTCGTGAAATGCTGGCGAATGTGCATGTAGTGGATGTGGATAGTGGCCTCGGTGATGAATTCGTCACGATGGTGCAGCTCGGTCCCGCCGCACCAAGGCAGGAACAGGGGGTAATCCTCGACCCGGTCCACCAGTTCGTACATCTCGACGGAGGTATAGGGCACCAATACGGTTTTCTGGACTGCGGCCACAGTGGCTGTTGGAGACGCTCGCTAGGTGGGGGCTGTAAAATACACGAAATACAGACCTTTCCGCACCATGAGCATCGCCGATAACAAGAAGGCCTTCCATGACTATTTCATCGAGGAACGCTACGAGGCCGGGCTTGTGCTGGAGGGCTGGGAGGTCAAGGCCATCCGCGCCGGTCGGGTGCAACTGAAGGAGGCCTACGTCGTACTGAAACAGGGCGAGGTCTGGCTGCTCGGCTGCCACATAAGCCCCCTTCCCACCGTCTCGACCCACATCAAGCCTGACCCGGTGCGCACACGCAAGCTGCTGCTGCACGCCGAGGAGATCAAGCGCTTAATCGGCAAGGTGGAACGTGCCGGCTACACCCTGGTGCCGCTCAACCTGCACTACGCGAAGGGGCGCATCAAGGTGGAAATCGGCTTAGCCAAGGGCAAGAAACAGTATGACAAGCGGGCCGCGGAAAAAGAGCGCGAATGGCAGCGTGACAAGCTGCGCCTGATGCGGGGCGAACGCTGATGCAGTGTGCGACCCCGCATCACGCGCTAAGGAAGGGTAGCCTAGTCACGGTCGACGAGCTCGATGCCTACGACGAGGTCATCGATGCCCGTTCCCCTGCGGAATACGCCGAGGATCATGTGCCGGGCGCCATCAACCTGCCCGTGCTGGACGATGCGGAAAGGGCCCGGGTGGGCACCCTGTACAAACAGGATTCGCCCTTCACGGCCAAGAAGATCGGCGCTGCCCTGGTGTCGCGCAACATCGCCCGGTATCTCGAAACCCATTTCGCCGACCGGCCGAGGCATTACCGCCCCCTGGTCTACTGCTGGCGCGGCGGCAGCCGCAGTGGCGCAATGGTCCACGTGCTGCGTGCGATCGGTTGGGATGCCGCCCAACTCGAGGGCGGATATAAGGCCTACCGGCGGGCAGTGGTGGCCGATTTGCAAGCCCTGCCGGAGCGTTTGCGCTTCATCGTCGTCTGTGGGCGGACCGGGGTCGGCAAGAGTCGCCTGCTGCGCGCCCTGGCCGAAAAAGGTGCCCAAGTGCTGGACCTGGAGCGGCTGGCAGCCCACATGGGCTCCGTGCTGGGGGCCTATCCCGACCGGCCCCAGCCGCCGCAGAAATTATTCGAAAGCCGGGTGTGGCATGCGCTGCGGCATTTCGACCCAGGCCAGCCGGTATTCGTCGAGTCCGAGAGCAGGAAGATCGGCAACCTGCATACCCCAGAGGCCCTCCTGCTACGCATGCGGGCCTCCGAATGTCTGACTCTGGAGGCAGAGCTGCCGGTGCGCATTGCGTTGCTGAAGGACGAGTACAGTCACTTCCTCGCTGACCACGCGGCGCTGAGTCGTCAACTGGATTGCTTAACCCGGCTGCTTGGGCGGGAGCGGATCGCACATTGGAAGCGGCTGGCGGAGTCGGGCGCCTGGGACGAACTGGTGGGCGAACTGCTGCTGACCCACTATGACCCCGCCTACACCCGATCCCTGGGGCGTAACTACGCTGCAGCGCCCGCGGGCGAAGTGTACCGTCTCGATTCCGCCACACCCGATGCCACCCAGGCCTTAGCTCGAGCGGTGCTCGAGCATTACCGATCGGGACTTTGACGCCACCACCTCGGCGGCTATATTCGGATTGTCACACCCGTGTAACGCGGGGTGCGCCCGCAAGACCATGCAAGCAGTCCTTCCCATCATCCGTCAGCGCAACTTTTCAAGGGAGACGTTTATGTCCGTGACCTGGATCTTGGTGGCCAACGCCAGTCAAGCCAAACTCTATGCCAATTACGGCCCGAAGAAGGGCCTTGTGCTCGTGAAGGAACTGGAGCACCCGGAGAGCAGGGAGAAGGCGGCGAACCTGGTGAGCGACCGTGTCGGCAACTATCAGGGCTCAGGCAGCTATGCCCAACCCACCCCGCCCAAGGAACACGAGGCAGAGCGCTTCGCCCATGAGATCTCGCGTGTGCTGGAGGAAGGCAGGGTCAACAATGCCTATGAACGCCTCATCCTGATCGCCTCCGCCCACTTCATGGGGCTACTCAACAACCGGCTTACCATGCATGTGCGCAACAAGGTCTCCGAGACCATCGAGAAAGACTACACCCGGCTGCCCATCAAGGAGCTCTCGGGTCACCTGGAAAGTTACCTCTTCCTCTAAGCGCCCCCAGGGCCGGGCCCTGCCCAGCCCGCCCCCCGAGGGGGTGCAAGAAACACTTGGGGCGGCCCGGCGTGTTTCTTGAGAGCCGTATCGGCGTCGTCATCACACTGTGCATGCGGGTCGGGATACGGTTTAGCACCCGACCCGTCGGACTGAAGTCCGACCTAGGAGCCTGTCGGACTTGAGCGATCGTAGCGAGCCGGGTGGGAGAGCGAGGACAGTTTTGCACGATTTCGAGGCGCATAGTGGGCCTATGCAACGAGAAATCGGGCGAAAATGGACCGCTCTTCCCACCGGCGCAGTAGATCAGCCTCAAGTCCGACAGGCT
>DAITOH010000140.1:0-3851 GCA_036834225.1 Thiobacillaceae bacterium
TGCCGTCACACTGCCGGCGCATCCACCGGCAAAATGGACCGCAACCGCCTCTGCTAGCCGTGCGAACCGACTATTGGCGGACTGTATGGAGGAGATGGATCATGCACAGACTGCTTTCTCTTCTCGCAATTGCGCTGGGGCTTAGCCTGCCTGCGCGGGCCGATTTAGTCTTCAACGTGACGCTCGACTATGACCTCGACCGCAATCACGCGGCGAATCAATCCGTCATCAGCGACATGGCGCGTGAGCTCGGTAACCGCATCGGGCAGCCCGTGCGCCTGGTGATGACCCAGAACGCGGAGCGGGTGGGCGAGCGTATCCGCATGGGCGTCTTCGACCTGGTCCTGGCGCCGGCGCATCTGATCGGGATGGCGATGCATCACGATTATGTGCCGGTGGCCCGCAGCGGCAAGAGCACCCGCATCCTGCTCGTCGGCAAGCGCAGCCAGGGCCTAAGCAGCCTGGAACAGACGCGCGGCAAACGGCTTGTCCTGCCGCATCGCGACTCGCTGGTCAGCGCGGTCATGCGCGGCGAGTTCATCGCCAAGGGCCTGTCCCTGCAGAAATACTATGACCGGGTCACGCATGTGACCAGTTACGGGGCGGCCCTCTACGCCCTGCAGGCCGGGCAGGCCGACTTGGCCGCGGTCAAACAGGAGGTGTTCGAGGAATGGGCGCCACGCAACCCGGATCTGGCCATCGTCACCACACTCGCCGAGGTGCCCTTGGCGGGCGTGGCCGTGAAGGCCAAACTGGGCGAGGCCTTAAAGCAGCGCATCCGCGTGGCCTTCACCCAGATCGGAGAGGGCATGGAGGCAAAGCTGCGCCGCGTTCAGCTATATGGGCTGGGTCCGGCCGACACGGCCGATTTCACCTATATCTCTCAACGCGGCTACTATACGCCTGAGGTGTTGCCGGGCGCGGTCATCGTCACCGCCGAGCAGGTCAAGCAACTGATGGCCAAGGGCGCGCTGCTATACGACGTGCGGCCCCAGAGCTGTTACCGCCGGGGCCATATCCCGGGGGCGATCAACCTCACCTATGAGATGAACAGCCCCAAGGAGGTGGACTACGATGATGCGCTCGACCGCTTCGACGTCACCCGTCTGCCCAAGGACAAGAACGCGCCGGTCATCTTCCAGTGCGGCGGCGCCGAGTGCTGGTACTGCTACAAGGCATCGCGCTATGCCTTGAAAGCGGGTTACAAGAAAGTCTATTGGTTCAGGGGGGGGCTGCCGGCCTGGCGTGCTGCAGGTTATCCGGTAGAACAGGGCACTTGAGCGCGACATCCATACATAGAGAGGGAGTACTATCGATGCAAGCTGAGGCGGCCGGTCGGCCGGTAAAGGTGATGGTCATCGACGACAGCAACACTATCCGGCGCAGCGCGGAGATCTTCCTGCTGCAGGCAGGCTACGAGGTGGTCCTGGCTGAGGACGGCTTCGACGCCTTAGCCAAGATCGCCGATCATAAGCCGGACATCATCTTTGTCGACATCATGATGCCGCGTCTGGACGGCTATCAGACCTGTGCCCTGATCAAGAAGAATCCCCGCTTCCGTGCCACGCCGGTGATCATGCTCTCAAGCAAGGACGGCCTGTTTGACCGTGCGCGTGGACGACTGGTGGGCTCCGACGAATATTTGACCAAACCCTTCACCAAGGACACCCTGCTGGCCGCTGTGCGCCAGCACCGGCAAGCCGCATAGGAGTATGCCATGAGCATCCGTACCATACTGGTGGTGGACGACTCACCCACCGACCGCTTTTTCCTGACCGACATCTTGCGCAAGAATGGCTTCGAAGTCCTCAATGCCGAAAGTGGTGAGGAGGGTATAGCCAAGGCCAAGTCGGCCCGTCCAGATCTGATCCTGATGGACGTGGTCATGCCCGGTCTCAACGGCTTCCAGGCCACGCGCATGCTAAGCCGTGATCCTGACACCCAGTCCATCCCGGTGATCATGTGCACGACAAAGGACCAGGAGACCGACCGCATCTGGGGCCTGCGCCAGGGGGCGGTCGAGTACCTGGTCAAACCCATCGTCGCGGAGGAGCTGATCTCCCGAATCAAGGCCTTGGGTTGATCGATGTCCGAGCCGAGACTGCCCCTGCGTGAGTTCCAGGCCCGGCTGGCACAGCGGCTGCAGAATGCCGCGACCACAACCTCGGCCTCCAAACTCGGTATCCTGGCCGGCGGTGCTAAGTGGCTGGTCGACCTCTCCGACATCATCGAAGTCATCGATTCCGCCGCTATCACCCCCGTGCCCTGGGCCAAACCCTGGTTCGGGGGCGTCGCCAATGTGCGCGGCACGCTCTACGGCTGCACCGATCTTGCTGCTTTTCTCGGTCTGCCCGCGCTTGACACCTGGACGGCTGCCCGGCTGCTGCTGGCCCACCCCCGCCACGGCGTGAACGCCGCCCTCGGGATCGAACAAACCCTGGGGTTACGCAACCCGACGCAGATGCAGGCAGTTGCGGTGTCTCATCCGCCGTCGGTCGACTGCGCGGAATACCTCGTCAAACACTGGCGGGATGAGGAGGGCTACACCTGGCATGAGCTTGATCTGGCTAGACTGCTCACCTCGCCTCGCCTGCTCGATGCCGCCCGCTGAATGCCCATATGGAGGACCGAATGACGCCTGAACATGCCCAAAACTCGATGCGTGCCGCCATGGGCCGGATCACGGCCGCAGCCAGCTCGCTACTGGGCCGACTCGCAGGCCAGGCCGCACGGCATACGGCCAGGTTGGGATACGTGCAAGGGGAGCGCTTGGGCGCCCTGGTTCTGGGGGGGCTCGTCCTTTGCCTGCTCCTGGCGATTGGCAGCGCGACCTGGTACGCACGCCAGATTAAGCATCAGGCGGTCTGGACGGAGACAGCCACCCGCCTGCAGATGCTCTCGCAACGGCTGTCGACCGCCGCCCAACAGGCCGCCTTGGGCAACCCGGCCGCCTTCGGCCGGCTACAGGACAGCCGTAACGCCATCGAACAGGGGCTACAGCGGCTCAAATCCGGTGATGACGACGTGCCGGCCTCACCGGGAGACATCCAGCCCCGGTTAAGCCGCCTCGGCGAGGTCTGGCAGCGTTCGCGTAAGGCCGCCGACGAGCTGATGCAGCAACGCGAGCCGCTAGTGACCCTCAGCCGCGCTATCGCCCAGATCAACCTGCGCAGTACCGAACTGTTGGACCTCGTCCAGCAGCTCGTCGCCCTGCTGCCGGCCGACGCCCGTCGTCAGAGCGACTACGCACAGCAGCAGGCCCTGTGGACGCAGCGCATGGCGAAGAACGCGAACGCCCTCATCAGCGCTGACGTCATCGACCCGGAGGCAGCCTATCAGTTGGGGGAAGACCTGCGCACCTTCCAGCAGGTGCTCGATGCCTTGAATCAGGGCAGCACCGAACTTGGCGTCGTGGCCGTGTCCGACCCGGTCGCCCGCGACAAACTGTCGGAGCTTACTGAAACCTTCTCCCGGTTCCGTGTGTTGGTGGAGGCCGTACTGGACAAGATGCCGCAACTGGTGCGGGCCAAGCAGTCGGCGCGCGATCTCTACAACGATAGCGAACAAATCCTCGCGCTCAGCCAGGAATTGACCGACGCCTATCGAGGCGCCTATTCCGGTGCCCTGCTCTATGTGGCCTTCTTCTTCGGCGCCCTCGCCTTAGCCCTGCTCGTCGCCTATGGCGGCATCAACCTGACCGAGGCCCGCCGGCGGGCGGAGAAGGTCGCGCGCGACAATCAGCGCAACCAGGAAGCCATCCTGCGGCTCCTGAACGAGATGAGCGACCTGGCCGAGGGCGACCTGACGGTGCAGGCCACGGTGACCGAGGACATCACCGGCGCCATCGCCGA
>DAITOH010000141.1:0-3834 GCA_036834225.1 Thiobacillaceae bacterium
CGCTCGAAACCGCTCTCGGCAAGACTCATCTGCTTCATGGCATGTTTCCCCGTCTGTTCTCCCCAGCGCCGTCATGGTGACCCAGATGGGCGGTTGTGCAGAGGTTCCCTGAGTGTCTGCCGCTGCAGGTTGCCGGATTTTTTACACAGACCCGTAACAATACTTAGATACGATACTAATTGAGCACTGGGCCCGTATGGCATGGATCGTGCTTATTCCGCAGTACCCTTTCGTCAACCCGGAGGTTTGCAAATGAAACTGAAACCCAATATGTTATTCGCCACGCTCGGTGTGGCGTTGTCGATGAATGTCGCGGCCGCGCCGGTGAGCTTGGTCGGCAGCACCGTCACCTACAGCTTCGATGATGCGCTGCTGGGGTTGTTCGGCCTGCCCACCCTCGTCGGTGATAGCCTGTTCTTCACCCCCACCACTTTCAAGGCTCAATCCACCAATGGAAGCCCCGCACTCGGCTTTACGAGTGCGACCATGAACATCAGGGTCACGCCCAACAATCCGGCGCAGTGGATCGATAAAGTCAGTCTGCAGGAGGTGGGCGATTACCTGCTGTTCGATCCCTTCAATGTCGGCAGCGAGGGGGTGGCCGTGACCGGTCAGATCCGCGTACGAGATCTGTCCACCCTCGCCGAGGTGACGGACAACATCGTTCCAATTGGCCCTCTGACCTCGGTCGGGCTACCGACCAAGGACTGGTTGGCCACCGCGGAGGCTGACGTCGACTCCTGGATGGCCCGGGCGGTCAACGTCACGGTGGAAAATATTCTCATCGCCTATACGACCGCCGCACCGTCTCTGGCCTTCATCGAGAAGAAGGGCGTGATCCTGCAAGTCAGCGCCGTACCGGAACCCGAGACTTGGGCCATGCTGCTCGCCGGTCTGGGCCTGGTGGGTCTGCAGCTGCGTCGCAAGCCGAAGTCCTCGGACAAGATCAGCCTCAGCTGAGTCGGATTTTTTTACACCTTCAGGACGCCGGCGTGAGCCGGCGTTTCTTTTTGTCCCGGGGGGAAGCCGCTATCATGCGGCTTCCCCCCCTTGACGGTACCTGAGCATGTCTTCCCCCCTGGTCGGTCTCATCATGGGCAGCGTGAGCGATTGGGACACCCTGCGCCACGCCGCCGAGCTGCTGGAGCAGCTGCAAGTACCCTACGAAAAGCGGGTGGTCTCCGCCCATCGCACCCCAGATCTGCTGTTCGAGTATGCCGGCGCGGCCGCTAGGCGGGGCCTGCGCTGCATCATTGCCGGCGCCGGCGGGGCCGCCCATCTGCCCGGCATGGTGGCGGCCAAGACCCACTTGCCGGTGCTAGGCGTGCCGGTGATGTCGAAATTCCTCACGGGTCTGGATTCACTGTTGTCCATCGCGCAGATGCCCAAGGGGGTGCCGGTGGCCACCTTCGCCGTGGGGCCGGCCGGCGCGGCCAATGCCGCGCTGTTCGCGGCAGCACTGCTGGCACACGAGTTCCCGGACATCCGGGCGCGCCTGCTCGATTTCCGGCGCAACCAGACCGAGGCGGTGCTGGCCGCCCGTCTGCCCGAGGCCGGGGAATGACGCAGGATCGGGATGGTGTGGCCAGGCCACCTGGCATGATCCTGCCTGGCGCCACCCTGGGCGTACTAGGCGGTGGGCAGCTGGGGCGCATGTTCGCCCTGGCCGCACGGGTGATGGGCTATGGCGTGGTGGTTCTGGATCCCGACCCGCACAGCCCAGCGGGTCAGGTGGCCGATGTGCACCTTATGGCCCCCTACACCGATGCCGTGGCCCTGATGCGCATGGGTGAGCTGTGCCGGGCGGTGACGACGGAATTCGAGAACGTGCCGGCCAGGAGTCTGGAGGTTCTAGCGCAGCACACCTACGTCGCACCCTCGCCCCGGATCGTGCAGCTGGCGCAAGACCGCCTGCATGAAAAGACCTGTGCCAAAGAATTCGGCTGCGTCACCGCGCCTTATGCCAACATCGAGGACGAAGGCGAGCTAGTCCATGCCTGGGCCCAGATCTTAGGACCCGCACTGCTTAAGACACGCCGCTTAGGCTATGACGGCAAGGGCCAGATGCGGGTGAACAATCTCGATGAGCTGGTCTCCGCCTATGCCGCCTTCGGGCGCGTGCCCTGTGTGCTGGAGGGGCTATTGCCCCTCAAGCGGGAGTTCTCCGTGGTGTTGGCCCGCAACGCGCTTGGCGAGACCGCCTTTTTCCCGCTGGCGGAGAACCTGCACCGCCAGGGCATCCTGGATATGAGCATCGTGCCGGCGCGCCTGCCCGATCACGTCGCCGCGGCGGCACGGCAGATGGCAAAGCGCATCGCCGAGGGTCTGGAGTATGTGGGTGTTCTGGCGGTGGAATTCTTCCTGCTTCGGGATGGGCGCGTGGTGTTCAACGAGATGGCCCCGCGTCCGCACAACAGCGGCCATTACACCCTGGATGCCTGCGTTACCGACCAGTTCGAGCAACAGGTGCGCGCCCTGTGCGGGCTGCCCCTGGGGGACACCCGCCTGCTCAGCCCGGTGGTGATGGTGAACCTGCTGGGTGAGGTCTGGGCGCAGGGGCCGCGCTGGGACACGCTCCTGCGTCATCCCGGCGTCAAACTGCACCTCTACGGCAAGACCGAGCCCCGCCCGGGACGCAAGATGGGGCATTACAACTGTCTGGCTCCGACGCTGGAGGCAGCCCTAACCCTGGCCGAAACCACCCGTGCCGGGCTGGGGATCGCCTAGTTCTCTCCGGCAGTGCTGGCCGCTTCCCGGTCTGCGGCCGGGTCCAGTCCGCGGATCGCCTCCGCCATGAGCACCGCGCTGCCGTGGCGGCTGCCCTGCATGTGGATCTTTATCGGCAGATGCGGCGGGGCGTCGCGCAGCCAGACGTCGATGCGCTCTGCGCCCTGGCTCGCGTGCACCCGCAGGTGCCGGGTGCGGATGACGCCGAGCGGGACCTCCACCGTCTCCCTGCCGAGGGCTTCCAGACGATATGGTTTGATGGTCTTGCCATCCAGCACCCAAAGTTCTCCCTCCGTGCGCGGGAAGAGGGCAAGCTGGTAGATCACGCTCAGGAGGTCCTGGCTGCCCGGCTTAAGTTCCAGCGCGGGGTAGCGCTCACCTAGGTCTGCGCGCAGATTTTCCCAGTCGAAATGGGCCCTAAGTTGCCGGCTTCCCCGGTGCATCCAGTAGTTCTCGGGCTTAAGCCCTTCAGCCGTGATCTGGCCATAGCTGGTCTGGCTAAGCAAGCCGGGATAGATCAGACTCACGAGCCCGGTGGCCTTGGCCACGGCGAACAGGGAATAGCGCTCCGCGCTGCGCTGCCAGATGTGCTCAAGATGCCCGAGGACAAAGCCGTCTTCGCTGCCCTGCACCACGTAGCGCACCGTGAAGCCGTCCGGCAGTTGGGGGTGGAGCGGGGCAGGCGCGGTGGGCGGGCTTTCCGGGTGTTCGGGCTCGGGGATTGAGGCTGGGGGTTCCGGCGTCGTGGCGGTCACGTTCTCGGGCTCAGGTGGAGGCGGGGAGGGTGGCTCCGCTTGTGGTTGCACGTCCGCCCGCACTTGGGGGGTGAGCGTCGGGGCCGCTTGCGCCACTGGAGGGCGGGGTTGGTGGGTATCGGGTCGCGGCCTGGCGACCTGGGGCGGCGTCGGTGGGGTTACAAGACGGGCATCGATGGGCGGGGCGGGCAGGTTGTCTGGGTGGCCCACCGGCCAGGGGATGCCACCGCCGGCCAGCAGGTGGACCAGGGCCGATAACAGCAGGGCGGAGAGGAGTCTGCCGCGCTTGCCGGCCTCGATCATGGAGCACTCAGCCCATCGGCGAGACGAGGGCGGTGTCGGGGTGGCTTGC
>DAITOH010000142.1:0-3826 GCA_036834225.1 Thiobacillaceae bacterium
CACCGCGCAACGCAGCGATCCGTTCGCGCAGCAGGTTGTGCAGACCTTCCTTAGGACCTCCTAGGCGCCGTTCTTCACCTGGTACAGGGTCACGGCGCCACCCTGGGTATCGCCCTTGGCGTCGAAGCGAATGTGTCCGGTTACGCCCTAGAGGTCGATCTTGGGCTGTTCGGCTAGCACTTTCGCCGGTTCGTGGGAGTCCGCCCGGCGCATGACGTCGACCAGGACCATGACGGCGTCGAAGGCGTAGGGTGCATAGACCTGGATCTAGCCGTATTTGGCCTCGATGCGCCGCTTGAAATCAAGGCCGCCAGGCATGGCATCCAATGGCAGCCCCGGTGAGGAGGCGGTGACCTCCTTGGCGCCCTCGCCGGCGAGTTTGATGAAGTTCAGATTCTGCATGCCGTCGCCGCCCAGGAATTTTCGTTGTCCTTGCCCAGATGAGCCTGCGGCCCGGTCAGCGGCGCGACCGAGCCGATGCGCACGACCTGGGCGCCGCCGGTGGTGTCCGTCTTCTGACCGCAGCCGGCAAGACCGATGGCCAGTCCCAGGGTCAGGGGGTGCCGACAAGATGGACGCAACGCATGGAATAGTCCCCTCAATGGTGATGCGCAAACCCTTGTCTATACCACAGCTATGAAAAAGGCCGGTCGTGCCGGCCTTCCGTGTGCAGTGATTACGTGCTTATAGGGACAGGATCCACTTCACGATCGCCTTGGCGTCGGCGTCAGAGAGGTTGGGGTGCGGCGGCATGGGGATGTTGCCCCAGACGCCCTTGCTGCCCTTCTTGATCGACTCGATGAGGTGGGCCTCGGCCTTGGCGTCGCCTTTGTACTTGTTGGCCACGTCCTTGTAGGCCGGACCGACGACCTTGCGGCCTTCCTGATGGCAGCTCATGCAACCATTCTTCTGAGCCAGTTCCTTGCTGGCGAAGGCGGCATTTGCAGACAGGGCCAACATGGCGGCAGCGGCGAGGGTGACAGCAGCTTTCATTTCCTTCTCCTAGACAGCTGGTTGCGAGATCGCGGTGGGCATGATAATGGACAGCTCAGTCGCTGAGAATAGTCCGCAAATCGTCAAATCGGACTATTTCAGGTAAGCAATTAATGCCAGTACAGACATGCGCGCTGACGTGACATCTAGGCAGCCCCTTAAAGCGACTTCCTGCTCATCAACCGTCTTGATGACTCGACGCCGGTGCACCACGAGCGAGCATGGTTCGCCCTGGCGATCATGGCGGGCATGGTAACGACGGTGACGCTGTGTTGGCTTGGCCTGCTGCAGGCAGCGATGCTGGCGGCCAGACTTATGCTGATCGGTCGCTGCACTACTGCCTCCGCCGCGCGCTAGGCGGGGGATCTCAAATGCTGCTCGTGCTCGCTGCCGCCTTCGGCTTCAGCTTGGCGCTGCAGAAATCGCGGTGGCTGCCGCAGCGCAGCTAGATGTCAGCCTGCTACCCTTCGCCATCGTCATCATGAAGGCCGCCTCTGCAAGCTTCGCCACGCCCATCGGCTGCTAGACCAATCTGATGGTCATGGGGCCGGGCGGCTGCCGTCTCACCGATTACCTGCGCATGGGCGTGATGCTGCCTTCCTCACCGGCCTACTGACGGTGCTCATCGTGCCCTGGGTCTGGCCGTTCTAATCGAGCGACGCCCAGTCACGCCCAGCAGGTCGCCCCCCGTGGGCCTAATTGCCTGCCCGCAAGGGTTTACAGCGCTTCAAGCAGTTTCAGCGTGGTCTCGGCCAAAAGACGCATCTCCGCCTCGCCGAGAACATAAGGTGGCATGAAATAGACCGTGCTGCCGATGGGGCGGATGAACACGCCCAGGTCGAGTGCGCGCCGATGAAATTCACGGGCGAAGCCGGGCGGGGCGTCGGCGACGTCGAAGGCCCAGATCATGCCTGTGTGTCGAAAATGGCGAACGCGCGGATGCGCCGCCACGTCCGCCAACAACTGCGTGAAGCGCTCGGCCCTGGCCCGGTTGGCGGCCAGCACCTGGTCGTGTTCGAAGATGTCGAGCACGGCTAGCGCGGCCCGGCACGCCAGGGGGTTGCCGGTGTAGGAGTGCGAATGGAGGAAGCCGCGGGCGGTCTTGTCGGCGTAGAAGGCGGCATAGATCTCGTCGCGCGTCAGCACGACGGACAGGGGCAGGTAACCGCCGGTGAGGCCCTTGGACAGGCAGACGAAATCGGCAACATCAGCAACACGCGCCGCGCCCGGTGCCTGTTCGCAGGCGAACAGCGTGCCGGTGCGACCGAAGCCGACTGCGATCTCGTCAGCGATGAGGTGGACCGCGTAGCGGTCGCAGAGCTGACGGGCCAGGCTGAGGTAGAGGGGGTGGTACATGACCATGCCGGCTGCGCCTTGCACCAGGGGTTCTAGGATCAGGGCAGCGGTGGTGTCGGCATGGGCTTGCAGATAGACCTCTAGCTCGGCGGCGGCGCGCCGGGCCACGTCCTCGGCGGTCTCGCCACTGCTGGCCTGACGCCAGTCCGGGCTCATGACCTGATGGGTGATCCGCAGCAAGGGGGCGTAAGTGTCCTTGAACAGCGCCACGTCGGTGACCGAGAGCGCGCCTAGGGTCTCGCCGTGGTAGCCGTGACTGAGGCTCAGGAACTCCGTCTTCTCAGGCCGGCCGCTATTCTTCCAGTAATGAAAGCTCATCTTGAGCGCGATCTCGGTGGCGCTAGCCCCGTCCGAGCCGTAAAAGGCGTGGGAGAGGCCAGTAAGCCGCGCCAGGCGCTCGGACAGCTCCACCACCGGTGCGTGCGTGCAACCGGCCAGGATCACGTGCTCGATGCGGCCGAGCTGGTCCACGAGCGCGGCGTTGATGCGCGGCTCGGCATGCCCGAACAAGTTCACCCACCAGGAGGAGATGGCATCAAGATAGCGGCGGCCCTCATAATCGATCAGCCAAGGGCCCTGCCCCTTGGCGACGGGCAGGGGCGGGAAACGCTCCAGGTGCTTCATCTGCGTGCAGGGGTGCCAGAGGGTGGCGCGGCTGCGGTCGATCCAGTCCTGGTTACTCATGGCGTGGCGGTATAGCCTGGTGTCGGTAATATCCGGGTCCAAGGATAGCAGTCAGCAGCCAGTGAGGGGCGCTCAAGACAGCCCCCTGCGCATGCGTCGGGTACAGGCGGCCACTTCAGCCGGGTGGGCGATGCGGCAGACTGCGGCAGACGAGTCGGGGTAGACCCCAATTTGGCGTCGGACAGGCCCTTGAGGCCCGCCTTCCAGGCGGCGAAGTATAGGCCCTGGAAGTCAGTTATAGATGGTAGTGGCCGGCACGTTGACCGTCTTGGAGATGCTTAAGTCCACATAGAGGCCACCGCCGCCACCATGTCCATGTGCGCTAGCGCCGCGGTCTCTAAGGCGGTGACGAAGATCGCGGGCAGGGGCGCATGTCCCCCTCCTGCTTACAAAACAGGCGCTAGGCGTGATCCTTCACCTGGTACTCCTTACGCTTCTTGCGTGTAGCACCCGGCCGGCGAATTCGCGCGCTTGCGGCGTGTCGTAACGCAGCTCCAGCATGACCAGGGTGTCGCCAAGCCCAGTATAGCCCAGGCCGATGCGGCGCTTGGACTTGGCCTCCCGGTGCTGCTTTTCTAGCGGCCAGGCAGTCAGTTCCAGCACGCTGTCGAGCATGCACACCGACACGGGGAGCACCTAGCCCAGGGCGTCGAAGTCGAACTGGGCCCAAGCGGTGAACGCCCCCTTGACGAAACGGGTTATCTAGTTGCCTGATGCAGAGTCAACCGTACATCTAGCCACCCCTTTGCGAAAGTTCGCATTGCATCCGAGGTGCCGATCGGGTCGATATGCA
>DAITOH010000143.1:0-3817 GCA_036834225.1 Thiobacillaceae bacterium
TTTCGAGCCCGGCACCCGCTTCGAGGGCGGCTTGGCCATAGGGAAGGTCTGCACGGCCGTCGCGAGCGGGCGGAGCGCAAGGCGCACGGAGCGCAGCGACCGAGAAAACGAGCGAAGCGAGTCTCTAGCGAAGGCTAACCTTCAGGTTATGCCGGAGCTACATAACAATGAGTTAGGCGAGGGAGCGACAACGTAGTTGCGGCGTAGGCTCACATCGGCGAAGCCGATGTGAAGCGAAGCGGCCGAAGCCAACACCGCGCAACGCAGCGATCCGTACGCGCAGCAGGTTGTGCAGACCTTCCATAGGCAAACCTAATTCATGAAACATTAATATTTATGTGCAAATAGTATAAGCAAATCCTAACATATCATTCGTGTCTGCATTTCAGAGATTTGATGTCCGAGCTGCCGGTATGGCGGCGAAATGTTATCCAGACCCGGTGAAGGAGAAGAAGCGATGAGTGAAGGCCTGATGTTCGCCCTAGTGGCGGGGGTGTTGGCCCTGGTATATGGGGTCATGTCCATCAAATGGATCATGGGGCTGCCGCCCGGCAACGAGCGCATGCGCGCTATCTCGGCGGCGGTGCAGGAGGGGGCGCAGGCCTACCTCAAGCGGCAGTACACCACCATCGCGATGGTGGGAGTGGTGTTGTTCGTCCTCATCGGCGTCTTCCTGCACTGGACCACGGCCATCGGTTTCGCCCTCGGCGCCATCCTCTCGGGCGCGGCGGGTTTCATAGGCATGAACGTCTCCGTGCGCGCCAATGTGCGCACCGCCGAGGCAGCGCATCAGGGCCTCAATGCGGCGCTGAACGTGGCCTTCAAGGGCGGGGCCATCACTGGTCTGCTGGTGGTGGGGCTGGGCCTGCTCGGGGTGGCCGGCTACTACGCCGTCCTGAGTGCCTTGGGCCTGTCCACCGACGACGCCATCCACGCCCTGGTGGGCCTGGGCTTCGGCGGTTCGCTCATCTCCATCTTCGCCCGTCTCGGCGGCGGCATCTTCACCAAGGGCGCCGACGTGGGCGCCGACCTGGTGGGCAAGGTTGAGGCCGGTATTCCCGAAGACGATCCGAGGAACCCCGCCGTGATCGCCGACAACGTCGGTGACAACGTGGGCGACTGTGCCGGCATGGCCGCCGACCTGTTCGAGACCTATGCCGTCACCATCATCGCCACTATGCTCCTGGGCGGGCTCATGGTGGCGGCCGAGGGCTCCGCGCAGGCGGTGATCTACCCCCTGGTGTTGGGCGGTGTCTCCATCATCGCCACCATCATCGGCACCTTCTTCGTGAAAGCCACCGAAGGCGGCAAGATCATGAATGCCCTGTACCGGGGTCTCATCGTCTCCGGTGTCATCGCGGTGATCGCTTTCTATCCGGTGACCACCTGGATGCTGGGCGATGGCCTGACCATGGCCGATGGCAGCCTGGTCTCCTCCTTCGACCTGTATCTGGCCGCCTTGATCGGCCTAGCCCTGACGGCGGCCATGGTGGTCATCACCGAGTACTACACCGCCACCGAGTTCAGCCCGGTGCGCCACATCGCCGAGGCCTCCACCACCGGTCACGGCACCAACATCATCGCCGGCCTGGGCGTGTCCATGAAGGCCACCGCCGCACCCGTGATCGCCGTGTGTCTGGCCATCTGGGGCGCCTATGAGCTCGGCGGACTGTACGGCATCGCCATCGCCGCCACCTCCATGCTGTCCATGACCGGCATCATCGTGGCCATGGATGCCTATGGTCCCGTGACCGACAACGCCGGCGGCATCGCCGAGATGGCGGACCTGCCCAAGGAGATCCGCAACATCACCGACCCGCTCGATGCGGTGGGCAACACCACCAAGGCCGTCACCAAGGGTTACGCCATCGGTTCGGCGGGGCTTGCCGCGTTGGTGCTGTTCGCCGACTACACCCACGCCTTGGAAGCGGCCGGTCACGCCCTCAGCTTCGACCTGTCCGACCATATGGTCATCATCGGCCTGTTCATCGGCGGCATGGTGCCCTACCTGTTCGGCGCCATGGCCATGGAAGCCGTGGGCCGCGCCGCCGGTTCCGTGGTGGTGGAGGTGCGCCGCCAGTTCCGCGAGATCGCCGGCATCATGGAAGGAACGGCCAAGCCGGACTATTCCAAGGCCGTGGACATGCTGACCAAGGCGGCCATCAAGGAGATGATGATCCCCTCGCTGCTGCCGGTCCTGGTGCCGGTCTTAGTCGGCCTGATTCTCGGGCCCAAGGCCCTGGGCGGTGTGCTGCTGGGCACCATCGTCACCGGCATCTTCGTGGCCATCTCCATGACCACCGGTGGCGGTGCGTGGGACAACGCCAAGAAGTACATCGAGGAGGGCAACTATGGGGGCAAGGGTTCTGATGCCCACAAGGCGGCGGTGACCGGCGACACGGTGGGTGACCCCTACAAGGACACCGCCGGCCCGGCCGTGAACCCGCTGATCAAGATCATCAACATCGTCGCCCTGCTGATCGTGCCCCTGCTGCCGGTGGCGGCCTGAGGGCGTATCGTGGGACAAGTGCGGGTCGGGCGTCAGCCCGGCCCGCTTTGTTTTTTCATAGCTGGAGACAGGTGTACCCATCCTTGACCGGACTGACCGGAAGGGAAAAAGTGGGCTGTTAGAGTATCAAGCTATGCTAATGCAAAGTCCGTTAACACGCCTTCCTACACTCTAAGGACCCACCATGAAAATCAGAACCCTCTCCCTCGCCACCCTGCCTGCCTTGGCCTTCGCCTAAGCAAGCCGCCGCCCCTGTCGCGGCCGCCGCTCAAGCCGGCCAAGCCGGTGCCCTAGACCCCCAAGGCCTGACCAAACCGCATGACCGACTTCACGCAGAACATGTCGGCTTTCAAAGATCCCAGGGTGTTCGTGCCCTGGTTCAACGCCGTGACCGAGCCCGGCTTCTACACCACCATGGGCAACCTGGTGATGGATCCTGCCGGCTGGCTGCGCATGATGAACAGCATGGTCGATCCGGGCGCCTACCGCAACGTCGCCGAGTTCGCCGACCCCAACGTCTATATGGGCTGGCTGGCGGCCTCCATGGACCCCAATTTCTATAACGCCCTGGTCGCGGTCATGACCGATCCGGGCAAGATGATGCGCTGGGCCATGCTGCCGGTGGATCCCAAGCTGTGGGGTATGATGATGAACTCCCTCAACCCGGGCATGTACATGAAGTGGATGATGGCCCGCTTAATCCACGCGCCATGCAGCTCGCCATCGCCCCGTTCAACCCCAACGTGTGCCTGGGGTGGTTGGGTGCCGCCATGGATCCCAAGACCTATGGCTCGAGGTGGGCGGGTTTCCTGAATCCGACTCTGCCGGCGGTCACCACGCTCTGGTCTGCTGCCCCCTACGGCACCAGCGGCTTCAATCCCTTCGATCCCAACGCCCTGATCAGCATGTTCGGCCTGCCGGCTTCGGCCCAGATGCCGGCGGCACCTGCCGCTGCGCCGGCACCGGCTGCCGTGACACGATAGCCGCCCCTGCGGCGAAGACGATGGAGGCCGCCAGCCGGTCGAGGCGACTACACCGGCGGTCGCCGCCAAGCCTGCAAAGCCGCCCAAGGCGCAAGCCGCCAAACCTGCCGAGGCAGCCAAGGCCTCCGCGCCCATGGCACCGACTAGCAAGGTGGCGGAATACCTGGCGCCCAACCGCCGCGTGAAGATCGAGGTCATCGGCGAGGCCAAGTAAGTTAGCGCTCACAAGGAAAAGCCGTGGTCAGGCCACGGCTTTTTCATGGAGGCTATAGCGTATCGTTCGCTGGGCCCACCCGCTGCCAGGAGTTCTCGTTGAGCGCCACCT
>DAITOH010000144.1:0-3778 GCA_036834225.1 Thiobacillaceae bacterium
CCCTCTTCTTTGAGCACGCCTCCATCGGCTTCTTTGCGCCGAAGATGCGCTTTAGCTCGACCGGCTCCATCAAGGAGAGTTTAACACCATGGTCAAGACCTTCCACAGCCACGGCATGGAGGTCATTCTGGAGGTGGTCTACAACCACACCTCCGAGGGCAACCACCTGGGGCCGACCCTTTCCTTCCGCGGTATAGACAATGCCAGCTACTACCGCTCGTGCCCACCGATCCACGTTACATGGACCATACCGGCTGCGGCAACACGCTAAACCTGATGCACCCGAGGCGCTGCAACTGATCATGGACCCCATGCGCTATTGGTCAGTGCGCGACAACTGCCTATTGCTGATCAACGCCCACCACGACGCCATTCCCTTCAGCTTGCCCGCCTACAGTCGCCAGGACAGTTGGTTCTGCCTGATGGACACTACCTTCGAGCGCAGCCTGGGCAGCGACGGGCACTATGCTGCAGGCAGGGAATACCCGCTGCAGGGCCGCACCCCGGTGCTGCTGCGCCCCCGCCTGAGGCCGGCCAGCCCGGCGGCCGGTCTTGCCTCCTGAGCCGACTCCGGATTTCTGTCATGAACGAACTCATCGAGCGCCTGGCCGAACTGGCGGGCATCCAGCCGCTTTATCAGGACATCTGGGGTCACACCCACCACGTCTCCGTCGCGACCAAGCAGGCCCTGCTCACCGCCATGGGCATCGCTTGCGGCGACGAGGCACAGGCTCGCGAGAGCCTTAAGCGCTGGTGGCAGGCCCCCTGGAAGCGGCTGCTACCTGCCGTCTCGGTACACACCCTGGGCGAGTTGCCGCTGCGCGTGACCCTGCGCCTGCCCGCACGTGACTTGGGCCGCAATGCCCGCTGGCGCCTTACCCTGGAAGGGGGCGGCAGCCATGAGGAGGCATTCCGCCCCGAGACGCTGACACAGCTCGAACGGGCCGTGCTGCCCGATGGCGAGTACCTGGCCCTGGCCCTGGACCTGCCCCCGTCTTGTTGCGATACCCCCGGTTATCACCGACTGGAAGTCGCCCTGGATGGGCAGGCCAGTGCCGGGATGTCACTCATCGTCTGTCCCGCCGTCTGCTACCAGCCGCCTGCGGTGTCGGGCGAGCGCAGGGTATGGGGGGTGAGCGTGCAGCTTTATGGCGTGCGCTCGGCCCGCAACTGGGGCATTGGCGACTTCACCGACCTCGCCAACCTCGTCGACTGGGCCGCTGGCGCGGGCGCGGCCTTAGTCGGCGTGAACCCCCTGCACGCGCTCTACCTGCACAATCCCCTGCACTGCAGCCCCTACAGCCCCAGCAGCCGGCAGTTCCTCAACCTCTTGTACATCGATGTCGAGGCGGTCCCAGACTATGCGGAATGCGCGGACTGCCGCGCCGCCGTGGGCGAGCCCGCCTTCCAGGCCCGGCTCGCCGCGTTGCGCGCCGCCCCCCTGGTCGATTACGCCGGGGTGGCGCAGGTCAAGTCCGCCATCTTAGAACGGCTCTATGCCCACTTCCGCAGCCACCATCTGGCCGTGGACAGTGACCGTGCGCGTGCCTTTCGCGCCTATTGCGATGAGCAAGGTGAGGATCTCCACTTGCAGGCCTTGTACGAAGCCCTGCAAGCGCACTTGCATGCCCGCGATACGGCCTGCTGGGGCTGGCCGGTCTGGCCGGAGGCCTTGCGCAACCCGCGCAATCCGGCGGTCCGGCAATGGGCGGCCGAGCATCGGGATCGGGTCGAATACCAGCTCTACCTGCACTGGCTGGCCGCGACCCAGCTTGCTGCCGCCGCCGAGCGTGCCCGGCAGGGCGGACTGGGGGTGGGGCTCTACCAGGACCTGGCGGTGGGGGCAGACCGCGGCGGGGCGGAGACCTGGATGCACCGGGAGCTCTATGCCTTCGAGGCCAGCGTCGGCGCCCCGCCGGACGACTTCAACCTGCACGGCCAGGACTGGGGCCTGCCTCCGCTCATCCCGCATCGGCTACGCGAGGCGGCCTACCGGCCCTTCATCCGCATGCTGCGGGCCAATATGCGCACCGCCGGGGCCCTGCGCATCGATCACGTCATGGGTCTGATGCGCTTGTACTGGGTGCCGCCGGGACAGCGTGCCGACCAGGGGGCCTATGTCACCTATCCGGTACGCGATCTGATGGGCATCCTGGCCCTGGAGAGCCAGCGCAACCGCTGCCTGGTGATCGGCGAGGACCTGGGCACGGTCCCCGACGCTATGCGTGAGGCCATGCGCGAGAAGGGCATCCTGGCCTACCGGCTGTTCTATTTCGAGAAGCACTGGCAGGGCGATCACGACTTCAAGTCCCCCCGGGAGATCGACCGGGATGCCGTGGTGGCGGCCACCACCCACGATCTGCCCACTCTGGCGGGTTTCTGGCGCGGCAGCGACATCACACTGCGCAGCCACATGCAGCTCTTTCCCAGCGAGGACCTGCGCGAGGCCCAGATCGTCGAGCGGGCCGAGGACAAGGCACGTCTGCTGCTAGCCCTCGAGCGCGAGGGCCTGCTGCCCGCCGGCATGACAGCGGATCCCGCTGGCGTGCCGGAGATGACACCGGCCCTGGCCCTGGCCATCCAGCGCTATCTGGCCCGCAGCCCGTCACGGGTGCTCCTGGTGCAGGCGGAGGACATGCTGGGCGAGATTGAGCAGGCCAACCTGCCCGGCACGGTGAGCGGTCACCCGAACTGGCAGCGCAAGCTCTCCCTCGAGCTGGAGGAGTGGGCGGCCGATGCCCGACTGGCGGAGACCGCCCGCGCGTTGTCCGCCGAACGCGGCTAACTCATTGAAACAATGTGCTTATCTCGGCTGATCCGGGCTTGAAATCGACGTCGCTCAGACTATATAGAAATTGAATTCCCCAACAACACCATGGAGGTCACCATGAACGAAGAAGTCCGCAAACCCGAGCAAGGCCAGGCCGTGGAAGTCAGGAAGGGCGAGGGCGGGGTGCAACCGGCGGCCCCCTCCCGGTGGATGAGTCCCATCGAGGAGATAGAGCGCTTGTTGGATGAGTACTTCCCGCGCGGCTGGCTGCGCCGCTGGGAATGGCCTGCATTTCCCGAATTCTCGCGTCGCATGGAGCTGCGCCTGCCTAAGGTCGACATTCTCGACCGTGACGCTGAGGTGGTGGTCAGGGCCGAAATTCCCGGCGTCGAGAAGAAGGACCTGGATGTCTCGCTCACCGGCAATACGGTGACCATCAAGGGCCAGACGAGTCGCGAAGAAAAGGAAGAGAAGGGCGAGTACTACCGTTGCGAGATCACGCGCGGCAGCTTCGCGCGTACACTCACCCTGCCGGCCGATGTGGATGCCACGCAGGCCAAGGCTACCTTCAAGGACGGCGTCCTTGAACTCGTTCTGCCCAAGAAAGAAGCGGCCCGGCGTCAGAAAATCAATATCGAGTAGTGTGCGTCGGGCCGTGGGCCCGCCCTTAAGGCTGATCGCCGATCAGCCACGGGGTTTGTCTTGTGTCCAGGCCCCGGGGTCGGGCTGCGGCATGTCCAGGTGATATCCCTGCACCAGGTCGACGCCGAAGGCCTTGAGCAGCTCCAGGGTCTGGGCGTCTTCCACGCACTCGGCCACGGTGGTGCGCCCCATGCCGCGGGCCACATCGGTGATGGCCTTGACGAAGACCTGGTTGTCGCGGTCGGCGGGCAGGTTGCGGATGAACATGCCGTCGATCTTCACCGTGTCCACGGGCAGGTGCTTGAGGTAGGCAAAGGAGGAAAAGCCGCTGCCGAAATCGTCCAGGCAAATGCCGCAGCCGGTGGT
>DAITOH010000145.1:0-3732 GCA_036834225.1 Thiobacillaceae bacterium
GCTTCAGCCTGACGGGGTTTATATGCGGCTGTCGGTTGTCGGGTGCGCCCGGCCTGCAAAGAGACCTTGCAACTAGCGCGCGCCTTGCCATACCCGGCCGGCCTCCCCGCCGCTTTAACCCGGACAAGCGACCTCCTCCAGGGTGACGCCAGCCGGCAAGGCGGCGCGCAAGTCCGCAAGCCTGCCCCGATCGGCGGCGTGGATGTCCAGGTAGACCGCGCGGATGAATGGCCGCGGACCGTAGCGCAGCGCCGTGAGCCCCTTGCGGGTGAGCACGCCGTGCTGGGCACGGGCGTCCGCCTCGCTGGCGAACATGCCGAGCGAGATGGCCCGCGCCATCGGCCCCCGCCGGATGGGCGCCACGTCCCTCACCCCGGCCCGGTCGATGGCCGCCAGGGCCTGCACCTGCTCGACCGGGTCATCCAGCGGCGGCCAGTATACCCACCAGCCCAGGCGTTCCTCAGTACGCAGCATCTGCCGCCCCAATCCGACCTGATCCATGGCCCGGCGCAGGCTGGCATAGGCCGCAGACCCCGTCAGGCTAGCCTTGAAACAGGCTAGACCGGTCGGCGGTGCCGCTTCTCCCGAGCGCGCCACCCCGGCCTGCGCTCTGGCCGGATCATCGAGCGGGCCGCTCGCCGAACGACCCGCTGCGTCGGCGGTGCGTGCCCCTTCCGCCTCAGTACCGACCACGCCGGACGGGACCCTACCTCCCTTGGTAAGCAGGCGGATCTTGTCCGCGTTAAAGCCGATGAGCGCCCGCGGCTGGCTGCGCCAGTATTCAAGCGTCAGCCCTGCCGCCAGCACGACGACATTAAGTAGCAGCAACCCCAGCGCTATCGATCCTGCGCGTCCGAACACCGGGCTATCCACAGCAACCCCTCCAAGACCAGATCCTCCTTAACTCGCGTCGGGCCTGCCACCACGGCGGCGATCCCGGCGGCCTCACCGCCCGACAGGACGGTCAGGGGCGCTCCCCCGGCCTGCACTGCCAGCCGACTGCGCATCGCCTCGACGCCGCCGGCCAGCGCCCGCCAGATCCCCGTCTCCACGCCATCGGCGGTGCAGCGCGGGAAATCCTGCAGCCGGCCGGTGAGCTGCGTCACCCCCGCCGTCCCCGACGCCAGGGCCTGGCGCATGAGGGCCGGCCCCGGCAAAATCAGCCCGCCGAGGAAGTGGCCCTGCCCGTCCAGGGCATCGACCGTCACCGCCGTGCCCGCCCCGACGACGACGCAGGGGGCGTATCCGAGGTGCAGGCAGGCCACCAGCATGGCATAGCGGTCCGTCCCCAGCTTTTCCGGCTCGGTGTAGGTGTTGCGCAGCCCAAAGGCCTCCGCCGCCGGGACCGGCCAGGACACCGGCGCACCCAGACGGGCCAGGGCCGCCTCAAGCGCGAAGCGCACGCCTGCACCGGCCACGCAGCTTACGAGCGTGCGTGCAGGCCGTTCGGGCAAGACCACCCGATCCAGCCGGTCGGCCTCGCCCACTGGCAGCGCGCCCTTGCGCCGCCAGGCGCCGGCCTGCCAAAGACCCCATTTAAGCCGCGTGTTGCCGGCGTCGACGGCCAGGATTATCGCACTCACCGTGCGCAGCGCAGGCTCAAGTCGCCAGACAGAATGGGCTGGATGCCGCCACCCGTGTCTAGCAGCAGGGCACCCTGGTCATCCACCCCGACGGCCCGCCCCTGGAGCACCTGGCCGTCGGCCCCGAGCACGTCGACCGGCCGCCCCTGCCAAGCGTGCCAGGCCAGCCACTCATCGCGGAAGGCGGCAAAGCCGTGACATTCGAAGCTGCCAAGCACACCTGCCAGCTCCCGCGCTACCGCCGCCAGCGCCGCATTGCGGTCGAGCCGCCGGCCACAGGCCGTCTCCAGATCCGCCACCGGAACCCTAAGCTGGCCGGTCAACTGCTCCCCAGCGCGGAGGTTGATGCCGATGCCGATCACAGCCGCGGCCGGCCCCAGCATGTCACCGCTAAGCTCAATCAGGATGCCAGCCAGCTTGTCCTCACCCAGGAGCACGTCGTTAGGCCACTTCAGACCCACCCCCGCCGCTCCCAACGCGCGCATGGCACGCACCAGCGCCACCCCCACCGCCAGGCTCAGGCCTGAGAGCTGCGCCAGCGGCCGCTCGAAACGCCAAAGCAAGGAGAAGGCAAGGCTCGCGCCCAGCACGCCAAGCCAGTGGCGACCGCGCCGTCCGCGTCCGCAAGTCTGCCACTCTGCGGCAAGCAGCGTGCCGTGCGGCGCACCGCCCGCAGCCAGGGCAAGTAGCCGCGCATTGGTGGAATCCACCTCGGGCAGGCAGAGGACGTGTAGCCCTAAGGGGGCGAGTGACGCCGCCAGCCGGCCCTCGTCGAGCAGCTCCAGGGGCCGGGCTAAGCGATAGCCGCGGCCGCGCACCGAGTGCACGTGAACGCCATGGGCGGCAGCCTGCCGGACAAGGCCATGCACGGCGGCACGAGAGATGCCAACACGCGCGGCGATCGCCTCGCCGGAGATGAACCGGTCGGCATTAAGGAGCCCAAGCACGGTCAACAGCCGGGGATGCAAGGCGTCCAAGGCTGCAAGGCGAGTGCGCGATATCAGCGATTCCAGCAGATCCGGATGTCGTCGGCGTCACCCGCCGTGCCATCGCCATCGGCATCCCCCGACACACCCTTGACCCCGGTATGGGTCAGGGTCAAGTTGCCGCAGACATCCCCGGTCTGGGCACCGGTAGGCACGGCCCGCAGGGTATAGGCTTGAGCCGTGGCTGAGACGCTGATGGTGTAGCGCGCCGCACCGTCCTTAGGCGATTGGGTCAGTCCGGTCAGCGCGGGGGCGGTGGTCCCTGCCGCGTCGGTCGTATACCGTCCGTTCGTGGTGTAGAACCGCTCCATGAACCCCGCCGCCTCCATCAGCACCGCCATAGCATCCGCCCGCGCGCTGCGGCGGATGTGGTCCTGGTAGGACGTCACCGCCACGGTGGCCAGGATGGCGACGATGGCGATCGCCACCAAAAGTTCGATCAGGGTAAAGCCCCGCTGCTGCATGTTCAGCTCAGCCTCCCAAGATATCTAGTGCGACAGGGGCGAAAAATACCAGATGCCGGCCATGCCTGTCCGGCAGATGAACAAGGCAGACACCTGACACTCATTCGATGATCTCCCGCCAGGACACGCGTCCAGGCGGGCCTCCACTTTCGATGCGGAAGCGCAGGCTATCAGTCCTGCTTCTGATGTCCTGGGCGAGCGCAACGCCGGTCGCGGCGGCGTAATCGCGCAGGAAGATAGCCGACTTTGTCGCTCCGATCAGCCGTACAGCCATGCGCGTCAGCGGCGTCGCGCCGAGATCGAAGATGCTGCACACAGGCATGGCGCCGGTGACAGGGTCGAGCTCATAGAGCCAGCTCGCGCCGCCTACGCCGCAAGGATCGTCATTCAAGCTGGATGCTGTTGACCATGATGCGACCGGACACGAACTGGACGGGTCTGACCGCCTGCTCCCCGGACGGCAGCCCATCCCCTCTGGGTCGGGTAGCTCACGCCATCCCTCGTGCCAAGCCGCACGCTGCGGCCGCCGGCCGTGGCAGTGGATGCGATCGCTTGCGCCTGCAAATCGATCTTGCTCACATTGCCGGTCGTGCCATCATCCAACACGCCGTAGATGGCCCGGCTGGCGGTGACGGTCCTGTCCGTCTCGGTCGCCAATTTTCCGCTGCCGACATAGACCATGACGCCATTCATGCCTGC
>DAITOH010000146.1:0-3689 GCA_036834225.1 Thiobacillaceae bacterium
GCACCTGACCGGCCGCATGGCGGTGGGGAGTGATCTGCGCTGGGGGCTATAGCGCGGCGAATTCGAGATGCACTACCAGCCCAAGGTGGACAGGGCCTGGGGCTTCACCTGGTGGCCGAGGGTGTCGAGACCCAGGCCCAGCTTAAGTTCCTGCGTCAAATCGGTTGCGATGCCTATCAGGGCCACCTCTTCAGTCAAGCCGTGCCGGCCGAGGCGGCGACGCGGATGCTCTAGACCCACCCGCCGGCAATCAACCTGCACTGACGCCCAGGCGTAAACGGGCAGGCGCGCCTGCCGTCACGACGGATACGGCATAATCCCGCCGTGACAACGTCCAGCCCATCTTCAAACGCCCCCACCCCCGCCACCCAGTGGCGGGCCGCGTGGTCCCTAGCCCCCTATATCTGGCAGTACAAGGGCCGGGTGATCGGCGCCTTTTCCCTGCTGATCCTGGCGAAACTGGCCAACGTCTCCGTTCCGCTCGCCCTAAAGGAGATCGTCGACCGCCTGCAGGAACCGGGCACCGGCCTGTTCCTGCCCCTGCTGTTCATCGTCCTCTATGGCCTGCTGCGCTTTGGCAACACTGCCTTCACCGAGCTGCGCGACAGCATCTTCGCGCGTGTGCTGCAACGCGCCATGCGCGGGGTGATCTACGACGTCTTCCGGCATCTGCACCTGCAGTCCCTACGCTTCCATCTTGAGCGGCGCACCGGCGGGCTCGCCGCGGACATCGAGCGCGGCGCGCGCTCCATCCGCTTCTTGATCAACTTTTCGCTCTTCAACATCGGCCCCACCCTGCTAGAGATCCTCATGGTGGCCGGCATCCTGTTCGCCAAGTTCGACCCCTGGTTTGGCGGCATCACCCTGCTCACGCTCGCGGTCTACATCGCCTTCACCGTGCTGGTCACCAACTGGCGCCTGGAATTCCGCCGGGCGATGAACGAGACCGACGCCGCCGCCAATGCACGCGCCGTCGACGGCCTGCTCAACTACGAGACGGTGAAGTACTTCAACAACGAGGACTACGAGGCGGCGCGCTTGCGCGAGGCCCTCAAACGCGCCGAAGACGCGGCGGTAAAAAGCGAGGTCTCGCTCGCCTTGCTCAATCTCGGCCAGGCGGCCATCATCGCTCTGGGGGTGACCGCCATGATGTGGCTGGCAGCCAAGGGAGTGGCGGACAAGCGCATGACCCTGGGCGATCTGGTGCTGGTCAATGCCTACCTGATCCAGCTGTTCATCCCGCTCAACTTCCTGGGCACGGTGTACCGGGAGATCCGCAACGCGCTCACGGACATGGAGAAGCTTTTTGGCCTGCTCCACAAGGTGCCGGAGATCCAGGATGCGCCCGATGCCCAGCCGCTCGTGGTAACTCGCGGCGAAGTGCGCTTCGAGGCGGTCTCGTTTGCCTACGACCCGCGCCGCCCCATCCTGCAAGCGGTTGACTTCGTCATCCCCGCCGGCCGCAAGCTGGCGGTGGTGGGCTTAAGCGGGGCCGGCAAATCCACCCTCGCCCGCCTGCTGTTTCGCTTCTACGACGTGACCGGCGGGCGCATCCTCATCGACGGCCAGGACATCCGCGGGGTCACGCAAAAGAGTCTGCGCGCGGCCGTCGGCATGGTTCCGCAGGATGCCGTGCTGTTCAACGACACCCTCTACCACAACATCGCCTATGGCCGCCCCGACGCGAGCCGGGAGGAAGTCCTGGAAGCGGCCCGGGCTGCCCATCTGGACCGCTTCGTCGCGGGGCTACCGGACGGCTATGAGACGCGGGTGGGGGAGCGCGGGCTCAAGCTCTCCGGCGGCGAGAAGCAGCGCGTGGCCATCGCCCGGGCGATCCTGAAGAACCCGCCCATCCTGGTCTTCGACGAGGCCACCTCGTCGCTGGACAGCACCACCGAACAGGCCATCCAGGAGGAACTGCGCCGCATCTCCGAGAACCGGACCACCCTGGTCATCGCCCACCGCCTGTCCACCGTGGTGGACGCCGACGAGATCCTGGTGCTGGAGGGCGGCCGCATCGTCGAGCGCGGCCGGCACGAGACGCTGCTCGCCAACAACGGCCGCTATGCCGAGCTCTGGCGCACGCAGCTACGCGAGCGCAAGTTGGACGAGGAGGCAGAGGCGTCGCCGGCGTGAACCGGTCGAAGGCTATTCGAACTCCATCGCCCGAAACACCCGGCCGGCGTTGACGCGGGCGAGTTCCTCGGAGGTGTGCAGGTGCAGGTAGTCCGACTGGTCGATCTTGTAGGCGTCGTCCAGGCTGCCGCCGCGTGCGAGGACCTCGGCCACACGCGCGCGCAGGTCCACCAGATAGTCGCGCGTCCAGCGCCGCACGGTGGCCATGTCGGTGGGCCCGCCGTGGCCGGGGATGACGATCTCGGCGCCCAGCTTCTCGAACTCGTCCCAGATGCGGATCCAGCGCGCCGTGTCGGTGTCCTCGAACACGGGCAGCATGCGCACGTGAAAGGCAGTGTCGCCGGCGATGACGAGCCTCTTCTCCGGCAGCCAGACCATGGTGTCGCCGTGGTGATGGGCGTTGCCCAGATGCAGCACCTCGATCTTCCAACCGCCCATGGACAGGTCCATCCGGTCCTCGTAGACGATATCCGGCTTGGACAGCTCGGTGCGGAAGGCCTTGTCGCGGGCGCGCCGGCGCATGGTCTCCAGGATCTCATGGCCGTTCTTTTCGATGTACGCCGCGGTGTCGCGGTGGGCGATGACCTTGGCCCCCTGGGCCTGCCAGTAGCTCATGCCCAGCATGGCGTGACCTTGGCCGTTTTCCAGCACGACGTATTTCACGGGCTTGTCGGTGCGCCTGCGGATCTCGTCGTGCAGGCTGGCCGCGAGCAGCCAGTTGTCGCCGGCATTGACGACGATGACACCCTCCTCGGTGATGATGAAGGAGAGGTTATTGTTGTGGCCGGAGTTCTCATAGGTGCCCGGTGCGGTGGCGCCGATGGCCGACCAGACGCCGGGGATCACCTCCTGGGGCAGCGCGTAGAGATGGGAATTGGGGGCCCGGTCGAGATAACGCACGGGGTGGCCGCTCTGGCGCCATTTGAAATAGCCGTCGGCCAGGTTGTAGACCTCGCGGTAGCCCATGCGCATGAGGGTGTCCGCTGCCAGGGGGCTGCGCTGGTTGACGCCGCAGTACACGACGATGGGGGTCGTCCTGTCGGGCACTAGGGACTCGATCTGAAACTCCAGCCAGCCGCGTGTGAGGTTGAAGAAGTGCGTGGCCTCGATGTGACCGCTAAGGAAGGTTGAGCTCGGCCGGCATGCGCACGTCGATCACCACCGTCTCAGGCCGCTGGGTCAGCAGGGCGTAGAGCTGTTCGGAATCGATGTTGACGATGCGGGCATTGACTTCCGCGAGCAGACGCTCGGCCTGGGCCGTCAGCGGCGGAGGCTCGGGCACGAAGAACTCGCCACCATGCGGGACCTGCCAGAAGGTCTGGGCGTTCGACTGCACGGCCGGCCAGAGCGACATGGCCAGGGCAAGGCCCAGTGCGGTGAGCGATCGGCTGCGTGTCAGCGGGCTTGGGGACATGGGGTGGCCTCCGGTTTCAGGGTCAACCGGAGTCTAGCGCAAGGCCTGGTATCCCCCCATGGTTCAATCCCACCGGTCGTCGCGCACCTCCACCCAGCCGGCCTCGACGCGCACCGGCAGGACGGCACCGGCTCGTAGG
>DAITOH010000147.1:0-3687 GCA_036834225.1 Thiobacillaceae bacterium
CTTAGCCGGCGGATATGTTGAGGGCGAGGCAGGCCTATGCCCGATAGATCCAGGTCTGACCATCCACCTCGAAGCGCAGACCGTCCGGCTTGACCCCGGCGAACGGGTCCACACAGGGCGTCCTAGCGAGCATCACCCGCCCCTGCCGGATCAGGGCGCGACACTTACTGCGGCTGTCGAAGCCCTGGGCGTGAAGCAGGCGTTTAAGCTAGATGCCCTCAGGAGATCTCCTTCAGGAAGCCGCTGATCAGTTCGAGCCGTTCGTTTAAGGTCGCGCCACCGCGCTCGATGCGCAGCCGGTCCTGGCCGGCCAGCTTGTATTCTCGGCGGGTCTGGATTAAGCGGATGAGCCGCGCCGGGTCGATGGGCGGGTTGGGCACGAACTGCACGCTGGCGCATTCCGGCCCCGCCTCCAGCCGGCTGATGCCCAGGGGCTTAATGCGGATACGCAACCGGTGCACCTCCAGCAGGGTGCGCGCCGGTTCCGGCAGCAGGCCGAAGCGGTCGATCAACTCTTCCTCCATGGCCTTGAGCTCCGCCTCTGTGTCACAGTTGGCCAGGCGTTTGTAGAGCACCAGCCGTTCGTGGATGTCCGGGCAGTAAGACTCCGGCAGCAGGGCGGGGGCGTGCAGATTGATCTCGGCGGTGACGGCCAGCGGCCCTTCAAGGTCGGGCTCGCGCCCCTCGCGCAAGGATTTCACCGCCGCGGCCAGCATGTCGTTGTAGAGGCTAAAGCCCACCTCCTCGATCTCGCCGCTTTGCTCCTCGCCCAGCACCTCACCGGCGCCGCGGATCTCCAAGTCGTGCATGGCGAGATAAAAGCCCGAGCCCAGCTCTTCCATGGACTGGATCGCCTCAAGCCGCTTGGCCGCTGCCGGCGTCACCTTGGCGCCGGGCGGGGTGAGCAGGTAGGCATAGGCCTGGTGATGCGAGCGACCGACCCGGCCGCGCAATTGATGTAGCTGCGCTAGCCCGAACTTGTCGGCGCGGTTGATGAGGATGGTGTTGGCGGTGGGGACGTTGATGCCGGTCTCGATGATGGTGGTGCACAGCAGCAGGTTGAAGCGCTGGTGGTAGAAGTCGCGCATGACGTGCTCCAGCTCGCGTTCTGGCATCTGCCCGTGCGCAACCTGGATGCGTGCTTCAGGCAGCAGCTTGGCGAGCTTGCCGCGCATGGCCTCGATCGACTCCACCTCGTTGTGCAAGAAATAGATCTGACCGCCGCGCTTTAACTCGCGCAGCACCGCTTCCCGAATGAGGCCCTCGGACCAGGGCTGCACGAAGGTCTTGATGGCCAGGCGCTTCTGCGGCGCTGTGGCGATGATGGAGAAGTCGCGGATGCCCTCCAAGGACATGGCCAGCGTGCGCGGGATGGGGGTGGCAGTCAGGGTCAGCACGTCCACCTCGGCGCGCAGCGCCTTAAGATGCTCTTTCTGGCGCACGCCGAAGCGGTGCTCCTCGTCGATGATCACCAGGCCCAGGTTCTTGAAGACGACGTCCTTCTGCAGCAGCCTGTGCGTGCCAATGACGATGTCGATGCGGCCTTCGCTCAGGCCGTCCAAGGTGGCGGCTACCTCCTTCGCCGAGCGGAAGCGCGAAAGCTCGGCAATCTTGACGGGAAAGTCAGCGAAGCGGTCGGAGAAGGTCTGGAAATGCTGCTCGGCCAGGAGGGTCGTCGGGCACAGCACGGCCACCTGGCGCCCGCCGGAGACGGCCACGAAGGCGGCGCGCAGGGCGACTTCTGTTTTGCCAAAGCCCACGTCGCCGCACACCAGCCGGTCCATGGGCTTGCCGGAGCGCATGTCGGAGATCACCGCCTCGATGGCGCTTAGCTGATCGGGCGTCTCCTCGAAGCTGAAACCTTCGGCGAAGGCGTCTAAGTCGTGTTGAGCGAACTCGAAGGCGTGGCCCTGACGCGCAGCGCGCAGGGCGTAGAGGTTGAGCAGCTCCGCGGCGGTGTCGCGCGCCTTCTTCATGGCGCGCCGCTTGGCCTTTTCCCACTGGCCGCTGCCCAGTCTGTGCAGGGGTGCCTCGTCGGGCGCACCGCTCATGTAGCGGGCGATCAGGTGCAGATGCGCCACCGGCACGTAGAGCTTGTCGCCGCCGGCGTATTCCAGGGTGAGGAATTCCTCCGCCCCCTCGCCCAGATCCATGCTGGTGAGGCCCAGATAGCGGCCTATGCCGTGCTGCACATGCACCACGGGGTCACCGACCTTAAGCTCCGAGAGGTCGCGCAGCAGGCCCTCGACCTGGGTCGGTCGCACTGCGCGGCTAGCGCGTGCGCTGGGGCTGCGGGCGTAAAGCTCGGTCTCGGTGAGCACGGCCAAACGCGCGGCGGTATCGATAAAGCCGGCCGCCAGCGGACCGGTGGTCAACAAGAACCGATTTTTGGATTCAGAACCCTGATCCCCGACCTCTGACCCCTGGTACGGCCAGCCCTCGGTCAGTTCCGGTTTAAGTCCGTATTCGGCTAGCGCCTGGGCCATGGTCTCGCGCCGCCCCAGGCTCTCTGCCACCAGCAGGGTCGCGCCCGTAAAGCCGGCCAGATGTGTCCTCAGACGGGCATAAGGGTCCTCGGCGCGACGGTCGACAGCCACCTCCGGTGGTGGCTCAAACGGCATGCCAGGCTGCGGCTTAGGCTGTAAGTCGGGCTTTAGCCCCACACCCTCCACCCTCCCGCCCAAGAACTCCAGCCGCGCATAGGGACGAATGCGGGCGTAGAAGGCGTCCGGGGCGAGGAAGAGGGCGTCTGGAGGCAGGAGGGGACGTTCGCGATCGACGCTAAGCAGACGGTAGCGGTCCCGGGTGTCGGCCCAGAAACCCTCGATGGCGCGCTGCACGTCTCCATGCAGGACCACGGTCAGATCCTGCGGCAGGTAATCGAACAGGCTGGCGGTCTGGTCGAAGAATAGCGGCAGGTAATATTCCACACCCGCCGGGGCGAGTTTGTTGGAGACGTCCTTGTAGATCCCGCTCTTAGAAGGGTCGCCCTCGAAGCGGTCGCGAAAGTTCTGGCGAAAGCGGGTGATGCCGGCCTCGTCCAGGGGAAACTCGCGTGCCGGCAGCAGGCGGATCTCATTGACCTTGTACAGCGTGCGCTGGGTGTCCGGGTCGAAGGTGCGCAGGCTCTCCACCTCGTCGTCGAGCAGTTCGATCCTGAAGGGCAGGGCGGCGCCGGTCGGATAGAGGTCTATGAGTCCGCCGCGCACGGCGAATTCGCCCGGCGAGAGGACCTGGTTGACGTGGCTGTAGCCGGCACGAATCAGGCGCTCGCGTAAGGCAGCCGTGTCCAGTCGTTCGCCGATCCTGAGGAGAAAGGCGTGGGCAGCCAGGAACTCGGGTGGCGCCAGGCGCTGGGTGGCGGTGGCGGCGGGGGCGACGAGCAGGTCGATGCGGCCCTGGCTCGCCTGCCACAGCGTCTCTAGCCGTTCAGAGACCAGATCGGGATGCGGCGAGATGGGGTCATAGGGCAGGGTCTCCCAGTCCGGAAACAGGCGCACCGTGAGTCCCGAGGCGAACCACTTCGCCTCCTCGGCGATGCGCGTCGCTGCCTGGGCCGTTTCGGTCAACACCAGCAGGCGGGCAGCTTCGGCAAGCCGGGCTAGAATCAGGGCATCGGCCGAGCCCGGCGGCATGCCAAGGCGGCGCCGCTGGCCGGCAGGCGGTGGGGTGTACGGCTCTGACATC
>DAITOH010000148.1:0-3672 GCA_036834225.1 Thiobacillaceae bacterium
CTACCCGCGCAACAGCCCAGCTGCCATGAACAATCTGCCCACCTCGCGCATCGCGCTGACCCTGTTGCACGTCATCGAACAGCTGGGTGCTGGTGATCGTCATCGCCACCATCTTCTCCGGCATCCACGAGGTGGGTGTCATGATCGCTGCCGGCACGGTGACCCTGGCCGATCTGCTGCTGATGTTCCTCTATCTGGAAATCCTGGCCATGGTCGGGGTCCACTACCGTTCAGGCAAGCTGCCGGTGCGCTTCCCGATCTACATCGCCATCGTGGCGCTCGCCCGCCACAACCGTGCTGGACATCAAGAACATGGAGCTCATGCACCTGATCGCCGTCTCCGGCGCCATCCTGTTGCTGGCCCTGGCGGTGCTGGCGGTGCGCTACGGCCATGTCCGCTACCCCTATGCGGAAAACGAGTAAGCCCGAGTGCTTCTCGCCTGTTGGGCCGGCATGTCCGGCATCATGGCCATCTTAAGCTGGGCGATCTCGTCCTTGATGGCCAGCTCGCGCTTCTTCAGCCGCTTTAAGCTCAGCTTGTCCGAGTAGCCGGTGTTGACAAGGTGCCAGGTGGCCCTGTCCATGTCCCGATGCTCCGTCTTTAGGGCCAGGATGCGGGCATTGATGTGGGCGAGTTCAATTCAGGGGTGAGTTTGGTCACGGCGGGCTCCTAGCGGATTGGGTGGCAATCTAACTCCTTGGCGGGCTATGCCGCCAACGTGTGCGCGAGCTTGGCATGTTGCCTGAGGGCACGCGCTAGGAGCCTACAGTCCGCAGGGCGGACGCCAGCAGATACATCGCTTCGCGCAGCCGAGCGCAAGGCAGGGCGTAGTCCTAGCGCATGAAAGCGCGCGTCGAGGAGGTGGTCCTCAGCCTGCTGACCGGTTCACGTCGGTGAGCTTGCCGGCCTTGGCCACCAGCACCGGCCATCGGCCTACACCGATCAGGCTGTCGGTGATGCCCTTGGGCAGCAGCCGGTTGAGGCCGCCGCGGTAGGTGCCGACCACCACCAGGTCCGCCCCGAGCAGTGTGGCTTGTTCGATCAGCACGCGACATGCCGGTCCGTGCGCAATGCGCGCGTCGGCCGCGATGCCCTCGATGCGCAGCGACCGCAGCCCCTCTTCGATAGCCTCCTTCAGTGTAGCGGTCGCTTCGGTGCCCTCCTTGACGGCGGTGACCAGGGTGACCGGCAGCCGGCCCGCCTTGGCTAGGATCGTGGCGATCTCGACCGCGGCCTGGGCCGCCGGTGTGCCGTCGAAGCCGACTAGGATGCGTTTCTGCCACATGCGCGCATCCTTGGGCACTACCAGCACGTGCGCCGGGGTGTCGGCGATGATGGCAGCGGCATTTGAGCCGAGCCACCGGTCCGCCAGGCCCCTGGGTGACCGGCGGCCGATGATGAGCAGGCGTGTGTCGGCCGCTAGGGCGGCGGCGGGTACCTCCTTCTTTGGGTCCGTGCCATGACACAGCACCGTCTCGCAGCGCACGCCCTCGCGGGCGGCGGCCTGCAGCACCGCGTCCAGGCGAGCGAGGGCGGACTCGTCGTTCTCTGGGGCGGCCAGGGTCATGACGTCGAGGGTGACCCCGAGCTGTTTGGCCAGTGCCAGGGCGACGGCGCGCGGGGCCAGGCTGTAATCGCTGCCGTCGGTGGCGAACATCAGACGCAGGCGGCGCAGGCCGTCCGGTAGGACCTCGCCCTTGCACTCGCGGAAGATGCGCGTCCTGCAGGTGCGGCAGACGTCCGGGTCCAGGGTCCAATAGATGGCCTGCGTGATGTTGGAGCGCACCGGGAAGAAGGCGCCCTCGCCGATGTCCTTGACGTAGGCGCCCTGGCGCAGGAAACGGTGCACCGAATCACGCAGCCGCCAGAAATAGAGGCCGCCGCCTAAGCGGCGCCGTCGGCGGGCCTCCTGGGCGAGCATCTCGGCGCCGGCGACGTCGACGAAGTTGATGGCCGGGGCGGCGATGACCACGGTCTTTTTTAGCGGGTTTTCCTTGTCGATCTGGGCGAGCGCCCGTTGCACGTGATCGACGGCGCCGAAGTAAAGCGAGCCGTGGATGCGCACGAAACGCACCTGGGGACACTCCGGCCGACCACGCGCATCGGTGAAGTAAATGTCGGGCCCTTCGCCCACCGGCAACACGGTGTCGATCGCCGGCCGCGAGGTGCGGTACAAGTACATGATCAGGGAGAGCGTCACGCCGGCAAAGATGCCCTCCTCCAGGCTGATGAGGGTGCCGATCAGGGTGACCCAGAGCACCGCCGCCTCCGGCTTGCTGGTCTGCCAGATGGAGCGGATGTGGTGAAAGTCGATAAGCCCCCAGGCCACCAGGAACAGGATGCCGGCCAGGGAGGCCGTCGGCAGGTAGGCGGCCAGCGGGGCCACCAGCAGCAGCAGGATGACCAGGAACACGGCCGAGAACACGGCCGCCAGCGGCGTGCGCGCCCCGGCCTCGTAATTGACGCCGCTGCGGTTGAAAGAGCCGCTCGTGGCATAGGCGGAGAAGAAGGCGCCGACCATGTTGGACAGGCCCTGACCGATGAACTCCTGGTTGCCGTCGATGCGCTGCTCGGAGCGGGTGGCGATGGAGCGCGAGATGGAGACAGCCTCGGTGAGTGCCAGCAGGGTGATGATGAGGGCGGGAAAGGCGAGGTCGCGGATGGCCTGTGGTGAAAAATCCGGCAGCGATAGGGGCGGCAGGCCCGCCGGCAGCGCCCCTACGGTCCGGATGCCGGTGGCCTGCTCGCCGCCGAGCAGGGCGTTGAGCGCGTAGGCCACGAGGCTGCCGACAAGCATGGCCGCGATCATGTAGGGGAACTTGGGCAGATAACGCCGCGCCATGATGCCGGTGGCCAGCGTGACCAGGGCAACAGTCGTGACGTAGGGGTTGACCTCGCCCAAGCGCTTAGCGAACGCGTGCAGAATCTCGTGGAAGGGAAGCCCGCTCGCCATGGGAATGCCGAAGAAATTCTTGATTTGGCTGGCTGCGATGAGGATGGCCGCGCCTGCGGTGAAGCCGATCACCACTGTGTGCGAGATGAAGTTCACCAGCGTGCCCAAGCGGGCCAGTCCCAGCACGAACTGGTAGAGCCCGACCAGGAAGGTCAGGGTCAGGGCGAGACGGATGAACTCCACGCTGCCGGGCTCGGCCAGCTTGGCCAACGCGGCATAGAGGGCGATGGAGATGGCAGTGGTGGGCCCTGAGACCAAGTGCCAGCTGGAGCCGAACAGGGCGGCCACGATGGTCGGCACCATGGCGGCATAAAGGCCGTATTCGGGCGGCAGACCAGCAATGGTGGCGAAGGCCACGCCCTGGGGTAGGACGATCAGCGCCCCGGTGAGCCCAGCCATGGCATCGTCGCGCATGGTGTTTCGATTGACCGATGGCCACCATTGCAGGAAGGGGGTGAAGGGGTGCAACCAGGCGGGCAGGGCGGGGTGGGTTTTCATGGCGATCTTAGGCGATACGGGCATTTTACCCGTCAACTGAGCCCGACCTGCAGAACGGTCACCGCTGTGCACCACTTCCATGACATGACAGCGGCCTTGATATCCTGCTGATAATCAAGTACTCTTCACAGCTTTATGCAGCCCCCTGCGTGGGGTCGGCATCCATTGCCCCACCTTATCGCACGGGGGGCTTAACCCGAAAGAAGCGACATGCGTCACT
>DAITOH010000149.1:0-1783 GCA_036834225.1 Thiobacillaceae bacterium
CCTCGTCCCGCAACCGACCCGCCATGACCCTCCCGACCCGTGCCGCCCCCGTCCCGGAGGGGCTGCTCACTCTGAGCCATGTGATCTACGCCCTGCATGCCCTCACCGTGGTGACCGGCCTCATGACGCCGGCCTTCGTCGTCACCGCCTTCATCACCGGCTGGCCGTCTATCATCGCCATCATCCTCAATTACGTGAAACGGGGGCAGGCGCGGGGGACCTGGCTGGAGTCGCATTTCCGCTGGCAGATCCGCACCTTCTGGTACGCCGCCCTGTGGGTGGTGGTCAGCTTGCTGCTAATGCTGACCTTAGTCGGCATCCCCCTGGCGCTGGGCCTGATCGCCATCGCCGGCCTTTGGGTGCTCTATCGGGTGGTGCGGGGCTGGCTGCGGCTCAACGATCGGCGGGAGATGCCGGTCTGAACCCTCACTCCGACATCGGCATCGGCGCGTAATCCATGACCACCGTGCCCAGCCGGGCCGTGAGTCCCATCACGGGGACCACGACCCGCTTCTTCCCCTCGGCACCTGCCAGGACCGCGACTTGAGGGGTTGCGAGCAGCTCGGCCGGATACAGTGTGCTGAAGTCGCCGCCCTGATAACGCTTGTCGCTGGATAGCAGCAGCTTGCCGTCCGGGCCGGCCAGGACCACGCGTTCTACCCGCGCCATCCGAACCATCTCGTTGAAGAACTGATCGACCTGGTCCAGGTTGTTACGGATCAGTTCTCCCCGCACCGCCCAGGCCAGGGCCAGGCCGAGGCGGCGTTGCGACTCGTCGTCCTGACGGACGGCGAAGTCCTGCAGCCGGGCAAGCAGGGCTGCCCTGTCCGACTCGAACTTGCGGGTCATTTCCTGGCGCTCGTTCTCCAACCGGGCTTCGGCCGCGCCGAGTAAGACGCGCGACCAGATGAAGACAATCACCAGCAACAGGGCCAACAGGAGGCTCACCCACAGGGGCAAGCATTTCGTGTTGAGGCTCAACAGGACGCGTCGCCACACGGAGGGGGCGGCATCGGACATGTCTTGCATGGTTGATCTCCTCTGCTCGGCGGGGTGTGCACTCCTGTGGCGGGCCATCAGTCCTTGCTGCCGCCTGCTGCCGTCTTAAACAGGTTGAGCAGGTCGCCAGGCATGGGGAAGACGATGATGTTGGAGCGGTCGGTGGCGATGGTGGTGAGTGTTTGCAGATAGCGCAGCTGCATGGCCTGCGGTGTGCGGGCGAGCATGTCGGCGGCGGCGATGAGCTTCTCGGCGGCCTGCAGCTCGCCCTCGGCGTGGATGACCTTGGCGCGCCGCTCGCGTTCGGCCTCGGCCTGCTTGGCGATGGCCCGCACCATGGACTCGTCCAGGTCTACGTGCTTGATCTCGACATTGGAGACCTTGATGCCCCAGGCGTCGGTCTGGCTGTCGAGCACCTGCTGGATGTCGAGATTGAGCCGCTCCCGCTCGGCTAGCATCTCGTCTAGCTCGTGCCTGCCTAGCACCGCCCGCAGCGTGGTCTGCGAAAGCTGGCTCGTGGCGGACATGTAGTCCTCCACCTGCAGGATGGCCTTGGCCGGGTCGACTACGCGGAAATAGACCACGGCGTTGACCTTGACCGAGACGTTGTCGCGCGAGATCACGTCCTGGGTGGGCACGTCCAGGACGATGATCCTTAAGTCCACCTTGACCATCTGCTGCAGCCCCGGGATGACGATGATCAGGCCCGGCCCCTTCACCTTGTAGAACCGGCCGAGCATGAAGATCACGCCGCGCTCGTACTCGCGCAGGATGCGCAGCGAGG
>DAITOH010000149.1:1883-3671 GCA_036834225.1 Thiobacillaceae bacterium
TCAGGCCATCGACGCGCTTGACCCGCACGCGCGTGCCGCGGGTGAGGGGGCGTGGGCTGCGGATGCGCCAGGTCTCGCCGTGCACGTGCGCCCAGCCCTCGGTCTGGAAGTCTTCCAGCACCACGGCCTCGGCACCCAGCATCTCCTCGGCCCCGGTCACCACCGGGTGCCGGCGCGCCTTCAGCACCATGCCGACGACGAAGAACATGAACAGGGCGGTGCTGGCGGCAAGCGACAGGATCAGCCCCCAGGGCAGGCCGTAGCCGGGCACGTCGGTGTCGATCAGCATCACCGAGCCGACGACGAAGGCGACGAGCCCCCCCAGCCCCAGGATGCCGAAGCTGGGCATGAACACCTCGGCCACCATGAAGGCGATGCCAATCAGGATGAGGGCCAGGCCAGCATAGTCCACCGGCAGCATGTTGAGGGCGAATAAGGCCATGAGCAGGCTGATGGCACCGATCACACCTGGCACGCCGAAGCCGGGGTTGGCGAACTCGTAGATCAGGCCGTAGATGCCGATCAGCATGAGCAGATAGGCGATGCTGGGGTCGCCGATGACGGCGAGCAGCCGGCTGCGCCAGTCTGGCTCCAGGGCGGTCGGGCTCACGCCCTTGGTAGCAAGGGTCACCTCGCCCTGGACGGTCTTCACCACGCGGCCGTCGAGCTTGGCGAGCAGATCGGCGACGTCTTCGGCGACGAAGTCGATTACCTTCTCCTTCAGGGCCTGGTTGGCCGACAGGCTCACCGCCTCGCGCACCGCCCGCTCGGCCCATTCCACGTTGCGGCCCCGCAGTTCCGCCAGGCTGCGGATGTAGGCGGTGGCGTCGTGCACCTGCTTGCGGGTCAGCGCATCGCCTGCGGGCATGGGTTCGGGTTTCTTCTCCGCCTTCTTCCCCTCGGCCTTGTCCTCTTTCCCTGCTGGCGCATCCGCCGGCTTGTCCTGGCCAGGCTGCGGCCCGCCGATGCCGATGGCCACCGGCGTGGCCGCCCCCAGGTTGGTGGCCGGGGCCATGGCGGCGATGTGGCTGGCGTAGAGGATATAGGTGCCGGCGCTGGCCGCGCGCGCGCCCTGGGGATAGACGAAGCTGGCCACCGGCACCGGCGAGGCGAGGATGGCCTGGATGATGTCGCGCATGGAGGTATCGAGCCCGCCCGGCGTGTCTAGCTTGATCACCGCAAGCTGCGCCCCGTCCTCGGCCGCGCGCTTCAGACCGCGGATCACATAGTCGGCGCTGGCCGGGCCGATGGCCCCCTGCACCGTGAGCACGGTCACCGGCCGCGCCTGGGTGGCCCAGGCCGGCAGCAGAAGCAAAATCAGGATCATAAGCAGGCGCTGTGGCATCACGGCAGGGCTGCGCATGAGATCAGGGTTAACACCATTCTAACCGGTCGTCGTTGCTTGTCAGTTGCGGACAGGTACCCAAGAGTTCCCGCCGGCAGGCGTAATGTGCTGAAACCCCCACTTTTCAGGCTGGACGGCTCGCTTGCTCGCCCTCTGGCAACCAGTCGGACAACCAGAATATGCAAGCGTGGGCATACAGCGCCTGGGTGTCGAGGCGATCTTCGGCATGCTCAGCGCGCACATCCTGCCGGTGTATGACGCGCTGTACGATACCCGCACCGCACCGTGCTGGCCAAACACGAGCAGGGCGCCGCCTTCATGGCCGGCGGCTACGCGCGCGCCAGCGGGCGGGTGGGTGCTTGCATCGCCACCGCCGGCCCCGGCGCCACCAACCTGGTCACCGGCATCGCCAACGCCTATGCCGACCGCCTGCCCGTGCTCGC
>DAITOH010000150.1:0-3618 GCA_036834225.1 Thiobacillaceae bacterium
CCAGCCAGAGCGTGAGTTCGTCGATCACCCGGTTGGCCGCGCGGCCCATGGCCTCGGTGGCGCCGGCGGCGTCGTGGCTCGTGACCGGTTGCTGTGCGACGAACATGCGCCGTTTTAGCAGGCGGGCATCGGTCCGGCGCAGCAGCTCCGCCTCCAGCACCAGGAGGACGACGCCGGGGGGCGAGGCGGCGTCGTGATAGAAATCCACCAGCCGGGTGTTGAGCTGATAGTCGCCGCGCACGCCGCCGCCTAAGGGCGAGACTACCTCGAAGACCCCGGCCGCCTCCAGGCGCTGGCGCAGCAGCCAGGTCAGCCGCTTGGCCGGCGGCTCGCTCCAGCGTGCGAACTGGTAATGCGTGCGTGTTCCCGCTTCACGACTGAAGACGAGACTAGGCACCTGGTACAGGGCCGGGGCGTCCATCTCCCGGACAAGCAGGGTCCCGGCATGGGGCTGGGGACTCTTCACCACCGGACCGGGATCGGTAAGCACGTGGTAGGTGACGGCCTGGCCCGGACCGGGCATGCGCAGACACCCCCCCAGCAGGACGCTAAGCAGGAGCAGGCTAAGCGTCTTCATCGCCTCGCCTCCCCCGGCCCCAGCGCCTCGGGCAGCGGGCCGTACAGGATGCGCACCGGATCGGCCAGCTCGCGCCCGGCCGCCTGCAAGGCCTCGCCGGCCTGGCGCAGCGACTGACCGGTGGCCTCGACCTCCTGGGTGGCCAGATCGGCGCTGATGCGCAGGCTCACGGCGATGCCGCCGAGTTCCTGTTCCATGCGGCCGAGACTGGTGCGGGCGCTCTGCAGGGTCGCATCCGCCTGCGCCAGGGTGCGTTCGACCGCACCGGCGACGCGAGCGAGATGCGCCCCGCCGTCGCGCACCACCTGCCTCATCTCGGCACCGGCGCTCTGCACCTGCTCGGCTGCCCGCCGGGCGCTGCCGAGGGCGGCGTTCATCTCGGGCACGGTCTGGCGCAGGTCGCCGGTGAGGGCGTAGAGGTTGCGCAGTGTGCCGGCGATCGCCTTCTGGTTGTCGTCGGCAAGCAGGGTGTTCAGGCGCTTCAGGCTTTCATGCCCGGTGCGGCCCAGGTCCTCGACCAGTTCGGCCACCCGCGAGAGGTCCGCCACACCCTCCTGGATGACGGGGTTGGTCTCGCCCGGCGGGACCCGCATGAGCGGCACACGGCTTAAGCCGGTGTTGGAGAGTTCCACCGCGGCCAGACCGGTGAGTAGATTGCGCGAGATGACCGCCTGGGCGTCCTCCAGCACCGGCGTGCGGCGGTCCACCTCCAGGCTGACCCGCACCGTGCCGGGCCGGTCCGGCAGGATGGTGTAGTCCTCCACCCGCCCCACGTTGATGCCCTGCATGCGCACCGGGCTGCCGATCTGCAGCCCCTCCAGGGACTGGGTCTGGAAATAGACCGTGTAGCGCTTGGTGGGCAGGCGCTCCGCCGCGCCGGACAGCCAGTAAAGGCTGCCAGCCAGGATCAGTAACAACGCCACCACGGTGGCGCCGACCCAGGCATAACGTGCTTCGGATTCCATCTGCGTCAGCCGGTCCGTCTGCTCGTAAAGTAGGATCGTATCCACTCATGCTCGGTTTGCGCCACATCCTCGACGCGCCCGTCGGCGATGACCCGGCCGTCGTGCAGCACGATCACCCGGTCCACCAGGTCGTACAGGGTGTCCAGGTCATGGGTGGTGAGCAGCACCGTCAGGCCCAGGCTGTCGGCCAGCACCCGTAGCGTCCGGTCGAAATCGCGCCCGCCGATGGGATCCAGCCCGGCGGTGGGTTCGTCCAGGAACAGGAGCTCCGGCTCGAGGGCGAGCGCGCGGGCCAGGGCGGCACGCTTGCGCATGCCGCCGGACAGTTCGCTGGGGCGCTTGTACGCGGCCTCGGCAGGCAGCCCCACCAGGCTGAGCTTGAGGTCCACGAGTTCGCACATCAGATCGTCGGACAGACGCAGGCGTTCCTGCACCGGGGCAGCGACGTTCTGCGCCACACTCAGATTGGAAAACAGGGCGCCGTCCTGGAACATCAGGCCAAAGCGGCGGCGCAGCGCATCGAGCCGCGTCTGCGACACCGCCGCCAGGTCCTCGCCAAACAATCGGATGCACCCTTCGGTGGGCCGTTCCAGACCGACGATCTCCCGCAGCAGCACGGTCTTGCCGGTGCCGCTGCCGCCGATGAGGGCCGCCACCTGCCCGCGCCGGATGCCGAAGGACACGCCGTCGTGCACCCAGCGTCCGCCCAGGCGAGTGCGCACGCCCTCGACCTCGATCACCATCGCCTCGCCGTGCGCTGGCCGTTGCCCGGCCCCCGCCCCGGGTGGGGTTAAGGCCGCGCGGGTGAGGCTAGTCGATCCTGCCGGCGTCACTTGATCTCCGGATAGGCCACCGCGAAGGCGGCGTCGATCAGAATCACGGCGACGATGCTGTGCACCACGGTGGCGGTGGTGTTAAGCCCCACGCTGCGTGCGTCGCGCTGCACCGTAAAGCCGTTGTGGCAGGCGATGAGTCCGATGGCCAGGGCGAATACCGGCGCCTTGATGAGGCCGAACACGACGGTCTTCAGCGGCAACACCTCCTGCAGGCGGTCGAAGAAGGTGGTGGGCGTGATCCCCAGATGCCAGCTGGCGATCTGCGCCGCCCCCAGGATGCCGGCCACGTCGGCCACCACGGTGAGCAGGGGCAGCATGAGGACGATGGCGATGAGCCGCGGCAGCACCAGGACCTGCCAGGGTGAGAGCCCCAGCACCGAGATGGCGTCGATCTCCTGGTTCACCTTCATCGATCCCAGGTGGGCGGTGAAGGCGGCCCCCGATCGGCCGGCCACCAGCACGGCAGTGATCAGCGGCGCCAGCTCGCGCGTGATGGCCAGGCCGACGCCATCGACCACGAAGACGTTGGCGCCGAACTTTTGCGCCAGGATGCTAAGCTGATAGGCGAACATGACGCCGATCAAGTAACTCATCAGCACCACGATGGGCAGCGCCCGCAGCCCTACCATCTCCAGCTGCACGACCAGTTCCCGCGCTCTGAGCAGCAGCGGCCTGGCCAGCAGCCGACCCACGGCCTGGCCGGTCTGGCCCAGAAAGGCGAGCGAGGACACGGTCGAGCGCCCCAGCTTGAAGACATGCCAGCCCAGCGCATGGCGCAAGCCGCGCCGGCGCAGGGGGGGCGCGGCGCTGTGACGGCGGCGTCCGGCCACCAACTGGATCAGGGTCTGCGCCTGCGGGCTGAACCCGGACAGACGCAGCATGGGGAAGGTCAGGCCCAGTCCGTCCAGATGGGCGATCAGCCGGTTCGCACCGGCACTGTCCAGGCGAGTGAGCGCGCTACCGTCCAGGGACAGCGGGCGCAAAGGATCGATGGCCAGACGGTCCAGCGCCGCCTTCAGCTCGGGTAGCCTGTCCAGGACCCAATCACCCGCGAGGTGGAGGACCGCGCCGTCGGCCTGCGCCTTAAGCCAGCAGTAGTGCTGCGCCGCATGCCCTTCCACCGACCCCGGCCGATCGGTCATCGCCGGGGCCGGGCTGTCGGATGAGGCCTTGGAGGAGACGGACATCAGGGGCGGGCCAGCCGGGCGAGCAGTTTGTCGTGGATGCCACCGAAACCGCC
>DAITOH010000151.1:0-3617 GCA_036834225.1 Thiobacillaceae bacterium
GAGGCCCTGGCCAAGAGCGCGGCGCGCTCGGTCGGCAGCCAGGTCGGCCGGGCCATCATCCGCGGCGTGCTGGGCTCGCTGCTAGGAGGGCGGCGGTGAGCAAGGTGGCGCTGGACGCCATGCACCTCGGCGCCAAGGCGCGGCAGTGGGTGAAAACCCCGTCTTTCGCGAACCGTCCATGGCCGCCCCTGCCGGCGAAAGACGCGGGGTGTGGCCATGCACGGTCCCCCCTCCCCCACCCCGTAGGGTATGGGAGCGTCGTGAGTCGCTGTTGCGACTTTCGCGGTAAGGCCGCTAGCCCGCAGACGGAAGCTAGATTACACTAGGCTCAACGCACCCATCCGTGTCCGCCGTGAACGCCCTCCTGAACCCACCCCTAAAGCACCACCGTTTCAGCCGCGCGCAATACGAACAGATGGTGGAGGCCGGCGTCTTCGGCCCGGAGGACCGGCTGGAACTCCTGGACGGAGAGATCATCGACATGGCACCTCAGAAAAGCCGGCATGCCACGGCCATACGCTTGTTGGAAGAGACACTCAAAGGATGTTTCGGGACTGGACATGACATCCGTGCCCAGCTGCCACTGGCCTTGGATGCCAATTCAGAACCCGAACCCGACATCGCCGTGGTGCCTGGCGGTCCGCGTGACTATAGGGACGCCCACCCCACCACCGCCTTGCTCATCGTGGAAGTGGCCGATACAAGCCTCGCTTATGACCGCGTCAGCAAGCTCGCCGCCTATGCCCGTGCCGGCATACCGGAGTACTGGATCCTCGACTTAAACAGCGAAACCCTGGAGGTGTGCCGCGAACCCATTGGCGACACCTATGGGGACCGGCGCATCCTGAAGCGGGGGGAGCGCGTCGCGCCCCTAGCCGGCAACGGTGCCGATTTCGAGCTGGCCGACATCCTGCCCTAAGCATCAACCCTCCAGCCGGCCGTAGCCGGTGAGCCCCGTGCCCAGGCGCACGGCGGCATACACCAGCCAGGAGGCGAAGCGGCGATACCAGGGGATGCTTCGCCAGGCCTGGCGATGGATGCGGTGGGTGCCCGTGGCCAGGGCGCGTTGCAGGCTGGCTCGCAGCTCGGCGGTGAAGCGCCGATCGTGCACGACCAGATTGGCCTCGCGCGAGAGCAGCAGGCTGAACGGATCGATGTTGCTGGATCCCACCGTGGCCCAGTCGTCATCCACCGTCGCCACCTTGGCGTGCAGGAAGCCGCTGTGATATTCATGGATCTCCACCCCGTTGTCCAGGAAATGGCGGTACAGCGCGCGTGCGGCGAGCTGATAGAAGCGGTGGTCGGTACGCCCCTGCATCAGCAGCACCACCCGCACTCCACGTCGGGCCGCCTGCACCAGGGCATGGCGGAAGCGGCGGCCGGGCAGGAAATAGGCGTTGGCCAGCACGATCTCGCTACGTGCCCGGCGAATCGCGGCGAGATAGGCCTCCTCAATGTCGCAACGGTGCCTGAGGTTGTCCCGCACCAGGAATTCCGCCGCCTGATCCCCGACCGGCTCCAGGCTGGGCTCCACGCCCTTGCCCAGCCGCGGCCGGCGGCGCAGCCTGCTCCAGCGCACCAGCCACCACAACCGCCGCATGGCCTGCCAGATCTCGTACACCACCGGCCCCTCCACCTGTACGGCATAGTCATGGGCCAGACTGGGGCCGGCCCGGCGATCATCGATGATGTTGATGCCGCCGACGAAACCCATGCGGGCATCGATCAGCGCCAGTTTGCGGTGCATGCGCCGCAGTCGGTGGCGGCGCAAGCGGAACAAGCCCGTTTCGGGACGGTGGAAGAGCAGCTGCACCCCTTCCAGGCGTAGCCGCCGCGCCTCTTCCGGTGGGAAATGACGGCAGCCGAAACCGTCTAGCAGCAACCGCACCCTCACACCCCGCCTTGCCGCGCGCACCAGGGCCTCGAGCACCTGCCGGCCGGTTGCATCCGGCTCGAAGATGTAACTCTCCAGGTGGACCTCATGCCGGGCGGCATCTATGGCCGCGAGCAGGGCGGGGAAATACTGGCGCCCGCTCTCCAGCAGGGTGAGGCGGTTGCCGGAGGTCAGCACGCGATTTTTGCGGTCAGGCAGGCATGAGCTGGGCGGTCAGCGCGGCGTGATCGGACAACCGGCGCCAGTTGGGGCCGTGCAGCACGTGGGCGGAGGCGACCCCGAAGCCCCGCACATAGATGCGGTCTAAAGGAAACAGCGGCAACGCGGCCGGAAAGCTGCGGGCCGGCTGGCCATGTGCCACCTCGAACACCTCCATAAGCCCGAGCTCAGTCGCCAGGTAACGGCCGGCACGTTGGCGCCAGTCGTTGAAATCGCCGGCGATGATCAGCGGGGCGTCATCCGGCACCATGCGTCGGATGCGCTGGGACAGCTGATGCAGCTGCTTGCGCCGTCCGGACTCGTTCAGCGCCAGGTGCAGGCAGATGGCATGCAGCGGCTGCTTTAAGCCCGTCACCTCCATCTCGCAGTGCAGCAGCCCCCGGCGCTCGAAGGCGTGGGCGGAGATGTCCTCGTTCTCCCAGCGCAAGATGGGGTAGCGCGAGAGGATGGCATTGCCGTGATGGCCATGGTCGTAGACGGCGTTGCGACCGTAGGCGAAGTCGGTCCACAGCTCGCCGGCCAGATATTCGTGCTGAGGCGACTTTGGCCAGTCCTCGTAGCGGTGCATGCGGCGGGCGTGGTGGCCCTGCACCTCCTGCAGGAAGACGATGTCGGCGTTGATGGCCATCAGCCGGTCGCGCACTTCGTGCACCACCACCCTCCGGTTGAAGAAGGACAGGCCCTTGTGAATGTTGTAGGAGGTAATGCGCAGGGTTGGTTTCATGCGCCCGGATTTTACCGACCCGGAACGGTCGGGGGAATGCGCCTTGCCCCGCCCTCAGCCTTTGCCGGCGGTTTGGTCGTGTGTGTCCTCGCCCGGCACCGCCTGCGATTCCTCGCACTCGGTCTCGTTCTCGGTCTCCGCGGCCTTCCTGCCGGTCTTCATCCTCGCCTTCAGATCGATCTGTGGCGGGATCTCCTGTATGCCGTGTTTTGCCATGTACTCGTGCATCTCTTTCCAACCGTCGTAAATGGCCGACTTCGATGCCGTCGGGTTCAGGGCATAGCAGTCTTCCAGACCGCGGCCGGCGTGTCGGCAGGCGCCGCCGATGGCCTTGCCCTCAGCCAGCACCTTGGCCGGATCGGGCAGGCCCGCCCGTTCGTAAAGTCGGTCACAACCCGCCAGCAGGATCAGGGCTAGCGGCAAGACGAGGACTCTGTTCATGGACTCGGTACTCGTGTGATGGTCCCGAATCCGTGTTGCTCACGCGGCATGCACTGTCTGCATCGACATCAACACGGATTCAGCATGGTTTATCGGTCGCACCGCCACCAATCCGGGTGGTGCATGTTGGTTAACGGCAGACTGCCGGAAAAGTTCAGGGGAACGCCGGTTTCTGAGCCGGCCACGGCCCAGTACAATCGCAGCCTCACGCCGTCGACTAAGCGCCATGTCCACCCGCCTCCCCAAACCCCAGATGCTGATCCGCCCGGCCAGCCCTGCCGTCGAAGCGCCTGTGGGGGCTCACCGTTACCGTGAAAGTCGCAGCGCGACTCACGACGC
>DAITOH010000152.1:0-3607 GCA_036834225.1 Thiobacillaceae bacterium
AGCAGCTGCTCTGGACCTTCGCCCACAACGGCCTGCTCGTCTCCTAAGCCCCAGGGCCGGGCCTTGCCCAGCCCTCCACCCTGGGGGCAAACAACACTTGGGGCGGCCTGCCAGGAGGTTATCGGTGAAGCCCGATCTCTGCGCCCGACGGAGCATCCGGGATCGAAGCCGCAAGCCGTTCGCTGCGACACCCCGGAAACGCCTTGCCCCCTTGGCAGTAGCTCAGGCCGCCTTGTCTACGGCCGCCTTGCCCTCCAGGATGGCCGCATGCGCCGCCGCCAGGCGGGCGATGGGTACACGCGGGGCGGAGCAGGACACGTAGCTAAGACCGATCTGGTGGCAGAAGCGGATGGATGCCGGGTGGCCGCCGTGCTCGCCGCAGATGCCCACCTTCATGTCCGGGCGCACGCTGCGGCCCCAGGTGACCGCCAGCTGCATGAGCTTGCCCACCCCCTTCACGTCTAGCACCTCGAAGGGGTTGTCTTGCAGGATCTTGTTCTGGTTGTACATGGGCAGGAACTTGTTCTCGGCGTCCTCGCGCGAGAAGGAGAACGTGGCCTGGGTCAGGTCGTTGGTGCCGAAGGAGAAGAACTCCGCCTCCTTGGCCAGGTTCTCGGCGCGCAGGCAGGCGCGCACCACCTCCAGCATGGAGCCGAACTTGAAGGCAAGCTTGACGCCGTGCGCGCTCTCCACGTCGGCGCAGATCTCCTCGACCCAGGCCTTGACGCGCTTGAGCTCCTGCGCCGTACAGACCTGGGGCACCATGATCTCGGGGTGCACCTCCAGCCCCTCCTTCTGGCACTCGGCGGCAGCCTCGAGGATGGCGCGGATCTGCATCTTGTAGATCTCGGGGAAGGTAAGCCCCAGGCGCACGCCGCGGTGGCCCAGCATGGGGTTGACCTCGCGCAGCATGCGCACCTTCTTGAGCATGGCCTCCTTCTTGAGGATGGCCTCGTTGACCAGGGCCGGGTCGGCCAGCTTCTGCACCTGCGGATGCACATCCTTGATGCGGTACATGAACTCCACCGCATCGGCCAGCACGTGCATGCCGCGCACGGTGTCGGCCAGATGGCGCAGGGTGGCGATCTCCTCCACGAGCTGCTGCTCGGTGGGCAGGAACTCGTGGATGGGCGGATCGAGCAGGCGCACGGTCACCGGCCGGGGAGCCATGACTTTGAGGATGCGCTTGAAGTCCTCGCGCTGGATGGGCAGGAGCTTGTTCAGGGCCGCCTGGCGGTCGGCCGGGGTCTCGGCAACGATCATCTCGATGACGATGGGCAGACGATCGACGTCGTTGAACATGCGCTCCGTGCGGCACAGGCCGATGCCCATGGCACCGTACTTGAGCGCCCGCTGGGCGTCGTGCGGCGTGTCGGCGTTGGCCATGACCTTGAGCCGTGCCATCTCGTCGGCCCAGTCGAGCAGGGTCTGCAGCTCGGCGGTGAAGTCGGCCTCGATCATGGGCACCTCGCCCAGATAGACATTGCCGGAGGTGCCATCGATGGTGATGACGTCGCCCTCGTGGAAGACGGCATCACCCACCACCGCCTGGCGCATGCGCACATCGACATGGATGCCCTCGGCGCCGGCCACGCAGGGCTTGCCCATGCCGCGCGCCACCACCGCCGCGTGGCTGGTCTTGCCGCCGCGGCTGGTGAGGATGCCCTGGCTGGCGAAGAAGCCGTGGATGTCCTCCGGCTTGGTCTCCTCGCGCACCAGGATCACCTTCTCGCCCGCCCGTCCGCGTTTTTCGGCGCGCTCGGCATCGAACACCGCCACACCCGAGGCCGCCCCCGGCGAGGCGGGCAGCCCGCGCGCCACAGCACGCGCCTTGGCGGCCGGGTTGAGGCGGGGGAAGAGCAGCTGTTCGAGCATGTCGGGCTGGATGCGCAACAGGGCCTGCTGTCGGTCGATCAGGCCCTCCTGCACCATCTCCACCGAGGAGCGCACCAGGGCCTGGGCGTTCATCTTGGCGTTGCGGGTCTGCAGGCAGTAGAGCACGCCGCGCTCGATGGTGTATTCGAAGTCCTGCACCTCCTTGTAGTGCGCCTCCAGCCGGTTCCTGAGCTCCACCAGCTGGCGGTACAGGTCGGGCATCTCCTGTTCCATGGCCGCTACCGGCTTGGGCGTGCGAATGCCGGCCACCACGTCCTCGCCCTGGGCATTGGTGAGGTATTCGCCGTACATGACGTTCTCGCCGGTGCCTGGGTCGCGCGTAAAGCCCACGCCGGTGGCGGAGTCGTCACCCATGTTGCCGAAGACCATGGCCATCACGTTCACTGCCGTGCCGTTGGCCATCTCCGGCGTGATCTTGAACTCGCGCCGGTAGTCGACCGCGCGCTTGCCCGTCCAGGAGTTGAACACCGCCTTGATGGCGATCTCGAGCTGCTCGTAGGGATCGGTCGGGAAGGGTTTGCCGGTGACCCGTTCGACGACGGCGAGGAAGCGGTCCGCGATCTCCGCTAGGTTCGCCGCCGACAGGCCCACGTCCTGTTTCACCCCGGCGGCCTGCTTTACCGCGTCAAACTCGGCGTCGAACTCCTCCTCCGGCACGCCCAGGGCCACCTTGCCGAAGAGTTGGATGAAACGCCGATAGGCGTCATAGCCGAAACGCTCGTTGCCAGTCTGCTCGATGAGCCCCTGCAGGGTGTCGCGGTTTAACCCCAGGTTGAGGATGGTGTCCATCATGCCGGGCATGGACATGGCCGAGCCGGAGCGCACCGAGACCAGCAGGGGATTCACACGGCCGCCGAAGGTCTTGCCCGTCTTCTGCTCCACCGCCGCCATGTGCAGGCGTACCTGCTCGAGCACACCCTCGGGCAGCTGGTGTGCCGGGCTGTCTAGATAGGCGAGGCAGGCCTCGGTGGTGATGACGAAGCCGGGCGGGACATTGAGCCCGATCTGCGTCATCTCGCACAGGTTGGCGCCCTTGCCGCCAAGCAGATGCTTGTTCTTGCCATCGCCCTCGGCGAAGGCATAGACCCACTTCTTGCTCATGATGGTCCTCCACAGAAAATCAGATTGTCGATCAGGAAAAGACGAGCAGGATCCGGTGCGCGCACCGGCTTCGGGCATCATGTGTCCTAGAAGCCCCCTTGCCAGAAGCATTCCAGCCAAAGCAGGCCCATGACCGTCTTGCCGTCGCAGATGCGGCCATCTTTGACCATCTCCAGCGCGTCCGCCATGGACACGCGCAGGATCTCTAGGAACTCGTCATGGTCGGGGCCGGCGCCCACATGTCTGAGTCCCCGGGCGAGGAAATACACCAGGCGCTCGTCCGAGTAGCCGATGCAGGGGTAGAAGGTGGCAAGATACTGCCATTCATCCGCCGCGTAGCCGGTCTCCTCCTTGAGCTCGCGCCGGGCACAGTCGAGTTCCGCCTCGCCGGGGTCGAACTTGCCGGCCGGAAACTCGAGAAAATCCCGGTGCAGGGGATAACGATGCTGACGCTCCAGCAAGACGTCGCCGTTGTCGAACAGGGGGATGATCACCGCTGCGCCCGGATGCACCAGATACTCCCGGCTGGACTCCCGACCGTTGGGCAGGCGCACGCGGTCGCGCTTCGCGTGCAGCAGGCGGCCCTGATAGACGGTTTCGGAGGAGAGGG
>DAITOH010000153.1:0-3604 GCA_036834225.1 Thiobacillaceae bacterium
GAGAACCGCCATGCGGGATTTCTACGCCATCATCCCCGCCCGCTATGCCTCCACCCGTCTGCCCGGCAAGCCCCTGGCGGACATCGCCGGCAAGCCTATGGTCGTCCGGGTTGCGGAGCGGGCGGTCATGAGCGGGGCGCGTGAGGTCTGGGTGGCGACCGACCACGAGGCGGTGGCCGAGGCCGTGCGCTCCCATGGGCACCGGGTCTGCATGACCTCGCCTAATTGCGCCTCGGGCACGGACCGGCTCGCGGAGGTGGCCACGCAGCGCGGGTGGCCGGACGACAGCGTGGTGGTCAATGTCCAGGGCGACGAGCCCTTAATCGACCCAAAACTGGTGCGGCGCACGGCCGAGCTGTTGCATGCGCGCGTGGATGCTGCCATGGCCACGGTCTGCCACCCGCTCCACACGGTCGAAGAGGTCTTCAACCCCAATGTGGTGAAGGTGGTTCTGAATGCCCGTGGAGACGCCCTGTATTTCTCCCGCGCCCCCATCCCCTGGGCGCGTGACGCCTGGGCCGGCCTTGCATCTCCCTCACCCCTCGCCGCCCACCCCTCGCTCCCAGCCGGGCTGCCCGTCTACCGCCATGTCGGCCTGTATGCCTACCGGGTCGCCTTCCTTAAGGCCTATCCCAAGCTGAGCCGCCCGCCCGTGGAGGAATACGAGGCCCTGGAGCAGCTGCGCGCCCTCTGGCATGGCGAGCGCATCGCCGTCATCACCACGGAACAGCCCAGCCCGCCCGGCGTGGACACCGAGGCCGATCTGGAGGTGGTGCGCCGGCTATTTCAAACTCGAACCAAGGCAGCGGGTTAAAGCGTCCGGCAGACCGGGTTCATTAATGAACCTGTATAGACCGATAATCTGGTTTTATGGGTAAATACAAAAAATTAACTATCAATGCGCGGCGTGGTTGAATACCCTACTTAGCGCATCAGGCTTCAAGTCCTACCAACCCCATCCCGGCAAGCGGGAACGTTAGAACGTTATCAAGAGGTTATCCATGCGTTTGATCCTACTCGGCGCCCCCGGCGCAGGCAAAGGCACCCAGGCCAACTACATCAAGGAACGATACGGCATTCCCCAGATCTCCACCGGGGACATGCTGCGCGCCCATGTCAAGGCGGGCACTGAGCTGGGTATCGCGGCCAAGAAGATCATGGATGCGGGCGGGCTGGTGTCAGACGACATCATCATCGGCATGGTCAAGGAGCGCCTCAAGGAAGACGACTGCAAGGCCGGTTATCTCTTTGACGGCTTCCCGCGCACCATCCCCCAGGCCGAGGCCCTCAAGGCCGCCGGTGTGCCGCTGGACGCCGTGGTCGAGATCGACGTGCCGGACGAGGAGATCATCAAGCGCATGTCCGGTCGCCGCGTGCACGTGGCCTCCGGCCGCACCTATCACGTGGTGTTCAACCCGCCCAAGGTGGCCGGCAAGGACGATGTCACTGGCGAGGACCTGATCCAGCGCGACGACGACAAGGAAGAGACGGTCAGGAAACGCCTGGACGTCTACCACGCGCAGACCGAGCCCCTGGTCAAGTACTACAGCGACTGGGCCGCCACGGGTGACGCCGCCGCCCCCAAGTACTTCAAGATCAACGGCGTCGGCTCGGTGGACGACATCACCAGCGCAGTGTTTGCCGCCCTGGACTCGGTCAGGAAATAAGCCCTCGTCCCAGCCCATGAGCATTCCCGGCTTCAACGCCTCGGACCTCGCCCTGGTGCAGGCCACCCTGAAGGAGCGTTTCGGCCACGATGTAATGGTGCAGGAGGTCGAGACCGAGGTGCGCCTATCCCCGGCGGACCGGGAACTCACCCTCTGTCCGGCCCTGTTCTGGAAGGCGGATGGCTGCGCCTTCGTCGTCTCCAAGACCGGGCCCGCGGGCTACCGGGCCATGTTCTATTACTCGGTGAAGGACCGCTACGCCACCGGCCGCGAGGAATACGACAATCTGGGCGACTGCGTCATCACCCTGCTCAAGGTGCAGGAGGAGGTCGGCCGGCAACGCGCCCAGGAGACGGGCCAGACCTGAACACCCGAAGCGAGGTGGGAGCCGCGTTTTTTTGTATTTGTCAAGGAGAAACTCACCATGGCCAAGAAAAAGAACGCGTTCTACGCCCAGTCCGGCGGCGTGACCGCCGTGATCAACGCATCTGCCTGCGGCGTCATCGAGACCGCCCGCAAACATTCCGACGTGATCGGCAAGGTCTACGCCGGCCGCAACGGCATCATCGGCGCGCTGACCGAGGACCTGATCGATACCAGCAAGGAGAGCGACGCGGCCATCGCCGCCCTGCGCTACACCCCTTCCGGCGCCTTCGGCTCCTGCCGCTACAAGCTCAAGAGCCTGGAGGCCAACAAGCGCGAGTACGAGCGTCTGATCGAGGTGTTCAAGGCGCACAACATCGGCTACTTCTTCTACAACGGCGGCGGCGACTCGGCCGACACCTGCTACAAGGTCTCCCAGCTGTCCGAGGCCATGGGCTACCCCATCCAGGCCATCCACGTGCCCAAGACGGTAGACAACGACCTGCCCATCACCGACTGCTGCCCCGGCTACGGCTCGGTGGCCAAGTACATCGCGGTAAGCACCCTGGAGGCGAGCTATGACGTGCGCTCCATGGCCAAGACCTCGACCAAGGTGTTCGTCATCGAGGTCATGGGCCGGCACGCCGGTTGGATCGCCGCGGCCGGCGGCCTGGTCGCCGAGCAGGGCATCCCAGTCGTGATCCTGTTCCCGGAGATCGAATTCGACCAGCAGAAATTCCTCGCCAAGGTCGATGCCTACGTCAAGGAATTCGGTTACTGCACCGTAGTCGTGTCCGAGGGCTGCCGCTACCCGGACGGCAGGTTCCTGGCCGAGCAGGGCACCCGCGACGCCTTCGGCCACGCCCAGCTCGGGGGCGCCGCGCCGGTGGTGGCCAACATGATCAAGGACGCCCTGGGCTACAAGTTCCACTGGGCGGTGGCCGACTACTTGCAGCGCGCCGCGCGCCACATCGCCTCCAAGACAGATGTGAAACAGGCCTACGAGCTGGGCAAGAAGGCTGTCGAGCTGGCCATCAAGGGCCACAACTCGGTCATGCCCACCATAGAGCGCATCTCCGACGCGCCCTACAAGTACAAGATCGGCATGGCCCCCCTGTCCAAGGTGGCCAACGTGGAGAAGTTCATGCCGCGCGACTTCATTAGCAAGGATGGCTTCGGCATCACCGAGAAGTGCAAGCGCTACCTCACCCCCTTGATCCAGGGCGAGGACTATCCCAAGTACGCCGACGGTCTGCCGGTGTATGTCACGCTGAAGAATGTGGCCGTGGCGAAGAAGCTGCCCGAGTTCGAGCTGTAAGTATACAGCCCGCTTCCACCTCGCCGCCTGCCGCCCAACGCCCTTCTTGCTCATGACCCTAGACCGCGCCCGCCAGCTCCTGAAGGTCCAGGCCGATTTCGGCGGCTTCTACAATGCCAATTCGGCCAAGCTGATCCTATCCGAGGTGCAGCGCGAGCACGGCCAGGCGGCGGTCGAGCTGGGCAAAGACAGGGTCTTCGGTTTCGAGCCCGGCACCCGCTTCGAGGGCGGCTTGGCCATAGGGAAGGTCTGCACG
>DAITOH010000154.1:0-3584 GCA_036834225.1 Thiobacillaceae bacterium
GTGGTCGCCTTCCCCACCGAGACGGTCTATGGTCTGGGCGCACTGGCGAGCCACGAGGCGGCGGTGCGGCGCGTCTTCGCCATCAAGGGGCGGCCGGCCGACCACCCCCTCATCGTGCATCTGGGCGGCGCCGACTGGATCGGGGATTGGGCGCGGGAAATACCGGATGCAGCTAGGGCTCTGGCGCAGGCCTTCTGGCCGGGGCCGCTCACCCTGGTAGTCAGGCGGCAGCCGCAGGTCCTGGACGCAGTCACGGGCGGCCAGGACACGGTGGCCCTGCGCGTGCCCGACCACCCGGTGGCCCTGGCCCTGATCCGCGCCGCCGGTGCCCTGGTGGCCCCCTCGGCCAACCGCTTCGGGCGCATCTCGCCCACCACGGCGCAGCATGTCCTGCACGATCTGGGTTCGGACGTGGATCTCATCCTGGACGGCGGCCCCTGCCGCGTGGGGGTGGAGTCCACCATCGTCGGCCTCCTCAATGATCGCCCCGTGCTGCTGCGGCCGGGCGGTATCCCGCCGGATCGCATCGAGGCGACCCTGGGCAGGCGGCTTGGGCAACCGGTGGGGGGGCTGCGGGTCTCGGGCAGCCTGCCGGCCCACTATGCCCCGGCTACACCCCTGGAGCTCCTGCCGGCGACGGCACTGACGGAGCGGGCTGAGGCCCTGGCGGACCTCGGGCTGCGACTGGCGGTGCTGGCGCTGGGGGAGGCACCGGCGGGTCTGCCGGCCGGTGTGCCGCGCCTTGTGTTGCCGGCGCAGGCCCCTGCCTATGCCCGTGCCCTCTATGCCAGTCTGCGCGAACTGGACGCGACCGGCTGCGACCGCATCCTGGTGGTGATGCCGCCTAAGTCGCCGGCCTGGCTTGCCGTGCGCGACCGCCTCGCGCGGGCGGCGTTCGCCTCTCGGCCGCTCAAGCATTAACGTGCACCTCTCCGAGTTCGATTATTTCCTTCCCCCCGAGCTCATCGCCCAGCACCCTTTGCCGGATCGGGCTGCGAGCCGCCTGCTGCACGTGGACGGTTCGGCTGGCACCTTAATGGATCGCTGGTTTCGCGATCTGCCCGCGCTCATGCGCCCTGGTGACCTGCTGGTGTTCAACGACAGCCGCGTGATCAAGGCCCGGCTCAGGGGAGAAAAAGCGAGCGGCGGCCGGGTGGAGGTGCTCGTCGAGCGCATTACCGGCGAGCACGAGGCGCTCGCCCACCTACGCGCGAGCAAGAAGCCCGGTCCGGGCGCGCGGCTGCGACTGGCCGGCGCCATCGAGGCCGAGGTGCTGGGCCGCGAGGGCGAGCTCTTCCGGCTGCGCTTCGACCCCGCCCGCAGCCTGCTCGCCTGGCTGGAGGCGTACGGCGAGGTGCCGCTGCCGCCCTACATCGAGCGACCGCCGGAAGGCGCCGACGAGACGCGCTACCAGACCGTCTATGCGCGTGCGCCCGGTTCGGTGGCAGCACCCACCGCCGGCCTGCACTTCGATGCGGACATACTCGAGCAGCTGCGTGCGGCCGGCGTGCAGACGGCGCGGGTGACCCTGCACATCGGCGCCGGCACCTTCCAGCCCGTACGGGTGGAGCGGGTGCAGGAACACCGCATGCACAGCGAGCGCTACGAGGTGCCGGCAGAGACGGTGGCCGCGGTCGAGGCGGCACGCGCCTGCGGTGGCCGTATCCTGGCGGTGGGCACCACCAGCCTGCGCACCCTGGAGGCGGCTGCCAGCGGCGGTGCGCTCATCGCCGGCAGCGGCGAGACCGACCTCTTCATTACCCCAGGCTACCGCTTCCGCGTCGTGGACCGGCTCATCACCAACTTCCACCTGCCGCGCTCCACGCTGCTCATGCTGGTCTATGCCTTCGGCGGCGTTAAGCTCATGCGCAGCGCCTACGCGCATGCCGTCGAGCAGCGCTATCGCTTCTTCAGCTATGGCGATGCGATGTTGATCGAGCGCAAGCCGCAGGTATGATGGCGGGCCCATGCGCCGGACATCGGCGCTGAACCTGGGACCGTCGTCGCCGTCCGACTCGGCATCCCCACCCACGCAAGGAGCTGAACGATGAACCCGGAGCAACAACGCAGCCTGCTGGCCATCGCCCTGTTCGCGGCCTTTGCCGATGGCGCCAAGGACGAACGCGAGCGCGAGCACATCCGCGCCATGGCCGAGTCGCTGGGCGGCGAGGCCGGCGCACCCGACCTGACCCGGCTCTACCAGGATGTCCTGCTCAAGCGCCTGAGCCTCAGGCAGGCCGTGCAGACCCTGACCGAGCCAGAGCACCGCCTGCTCGCCTATGAGATGGCCGTGGGGGTGTGCGATGCCGATGGCGCCACCAACGATGCCGAGCGGCGCTTCCTCGACGAACTGAGGGGCGTGCTGGGTCTGGCGCCCGATCTGGCCGAACGCGCTAAGACCGAGGTAGAGGACGTCGTACGTCTGTCCGGCCAGGCCGTCCCCGCCGTGGCGGCGGGCCCGGTGGTGGCGGCCATGCCCAAAGTCTCCGAGGCGGAACTTAACCGTTCCATCCTCAACTATGCCATCCTCAACGGCGCCCTGGAGCTGCTGCCCCAGTCCTGGGCCTCGCTTGCCATCATCCCGTTACAGATCAAGATGGTCTATGAGATTGGCAAGGCGCATGGGGTGGAGCTCGACCAGGGTCACATCCGCGAATTCCTGGCCACGGCGGGCGTGGGCCTCACCTCGCAGTACCTGGAGCAGTTCGGCCGCAAGCTCTTGGGCGGCCTGCTGGGCAAGGCGGGGGGCAAGACCATGGGCAAGCTGGGCGGGATGGCCACCGGCATGGCCTTCTCCTTCGCCACCACCTATGCCCTGGGGCAGGTCGCCAAGCGCTATTACGGCGGCGGCCGGCAGATGAGCGCCGCGCTGCTTAAGCAGACCTTCCAGGAGCTGCTCGGGCCGGCCAAGGCCCTGCAGTCGCGCTATCTGCCGCAGATCCAGGAGACCGCCGGCGGGCTTAATGCCGCCAAGGTCATGGCCCTGGTACAGGGGCGCTAGCGCGTGCGCATCTTCTCCGCCCTCTACCAGCGCGTCATGCAGTGGTCGCGCCACCCGCATGCGCCCTGGTATCTGGGTGGGCTGTCCTTCGCCGAGTCCTCTTTCTTCCCCATCCCGCCGGACGTGATGCTGGCGCCCATGGCGCTCGCACGGCCGGAGCGCGCCTGGCGCCTGGCGCTCATCACCACGCTCGCCTCGGTGGCGGGGGGGCTCGCCGGCTATGCCATCGGCCATTACGCCTTCGAACTGGTGCAACCCTGGCTCGCGGAGCAGCCGCGCTATTGGCAGGCCTACCAGCAGGCGGTGGACTGGTTCGAGCGTTACGGCTTCTGGGCGGTGTTCGTCGCCGGCTTCTCGCCCATCCCCTACAAGGTCTTCACCATCGCCGCCGGCGTCATGAGCATGGCCCTGCTGCCCTTCACGCTCGCCTCGCTCATCGGCCGCGGGTCGCGCTTCTACCTGGTGGCGGGCCTGATGCGCTTCGGCGGCGCGCGCATGGAAGCGGCCCTGCACCGCTATGTGGACCGCATCGGCTGGGCGGTGGTGGTGTTGATCGCCCTGGGGTTGATCCTGGTCGAGCGTT
>DAITOH010000155.1:0-3530 GCA_036834225.1 Thiobacillaceae bacterium
GCCCCGGGCCAGCACTACGTCGCCGGTCGGGTGGAGGGCGTCTTGCTGCCACCCCGGCACGATTTCCTGACCCTGCGCCTGACCCCCGCCGAGCCCCGCGCCCAGTTCGCCCGTCGGGGATGGCAGCGGGTGCTGGCGGTGATGCCGTCCTAGCCCATGCATCGTCCCCACTACGAGTTTTGCCTTGCGCGCCGCCGTTAAGCGCGAAGCCAACCTGTTCATCCACGTGGCGGGGGCTTTGACCCGGTACACGACCTGCTACACTTAACCCGGCAGCGCGCCTGTCAGGCCATGCTGCCGCGCTTCCCCGCCACCACCACCCTGATGGCGGTCAGCCCCTGCTGCCCACTCTCTCCGGGGAGGGCGGTGATGTACAAGGTGATCGTCGCGCGCAACCATGGCTGTACCTATCTGGTGGTCAGGGGCGAGAGCGCGGATTGCGTCCCTGCGGCACCCGAAGCCGCAGGGCGGACTGCACCGGGCCTGACCGCCACCCCCGGCAGGTGCCCGGATAGATCGGACCCTCCACCCCGCATCAGGCGTGCCCGGCGAGCTGCTTGCGGCTATAGGTGCAGGGATAGACCAGGTCCTGCCGCAGCAGCCGCTCCAGCCGCTTGCGGTTGGCCTAGCCGCGCCGGCTCTGATACATGACCGGGCCGTCCCACTCGAAACCGAAGGCCTCCAGGGTGCGCAGGATGTCGTCCGCGGCACCGGCCACGACCCGCGGCGGGTCGACGTCCTCGATGCGCACCAGCCACTCGCCGCCGGCCGCACGCGCCTTAAGATGGCTGCCCAGGGCGGCCACCAGCGAACCGAAGTGCAGGGGGCCGCTAGGGGTGGGGGCGAAGCGGCCTCGGTATCCCGCGGGGGCCATGCGCTCAGAGAGGTCAGCGACCCGCGCGAGCCAGGTCTGCGTAGAGGGCGGCCACCCTTTCGGCCATGCGCTCTGAGCGCCAGGCCTGGGCATAGGTCACCGCCGACGCCGACAGCCGCCGGTGCGCCTCGGCGTCGTCGAGCAGTTCGGCGACGATGGCGGCAAAGGCGGTGGGGTCATCCGGCGCGATGCGACAGCCCTCGCCCTCGGCCAGCACGTCCTTAGTGCCCATCTCCGCCAGGGCCACCACCGGTGTGCCCTGGGCCATGGCCTCGAGCAGGACGAGGCCCTGGGTCTCGGTGCGCGAGGCGAACACGAATACATCCGCCGCCCGGTAGCAATCCAGCAATTCCCGCTGCCGGTCGAGATAGCCGACGAAGCGCACGTGTTCGGTCAGGCCCAAGCGCCGCACCTCGCGGTGCAGTTCGCGTTCCGCCGGACCCTCGCCGGCGATGACCAGGCAGGCGTCCGGGTGGGTACGGCGCAGCGCGACGAGCATGATGAGCAGGAAGCCGATGTTCTTCTCGAAGGCGACCCGGCCGACGAACAGCAGCATGGGCCGCTCCGGCGGCAGGCCGTGGGCATGACGGAAACCGGCGCCGTTGCCCTGGATGTAGGACTCGGGCGGCAGCCCGGTGGGGATCACCTCGATGCGCGTGCTAACACCATAGTCGAGCAGGGACTGGCGTATGGGACCCGAGGGCGCGATCACCGTGTCCACCCGGTTGCACTGGCGGCGGGAGATGGCACGGGCCAGGGCCTTAAGCCAGGGGCGTGGCAGGATGGGGAGGTAATGGTAGAAATACTCGGTGAACAGGGTGTGATAGGTCTCCACCACGGGGACCGCATGGCGCCGGGCATAGCGCAGGCCGGCGAAATGGGCCAGGAACGGGGTGTGCACATGGACCACGTCGTAGCCGCCGGGCAGGGCCTCCAGGGTTTGGTTCAGGTCGCTCCAGTCCATCAGCCGGTCCTCGGGGTCGAATGACAGGCTGCGCCCCCGCACTCGGACGACACCGGGCTCTTCGCGATCGCCGCCGTAGTCGGGGGCCACGAGGGTGACCTCGTGACCCGAGGCCAGCAATTCCCGGCGCAGGGTCTGGATGGACGTGGAGACCCCGTTGATGCGGGGAAAGTACACGTCGGACAGCAGCAGGATGTTCAACCCGGATCGTTCCTCAGGCGCTGGGGTGCTGAACTGCCACCGCCCGTCCGCGGCCCCGCGCGAGTTCGCCCCCGGTCTGGCGGGACCGGCAGCAGTTGCTCAGATCGACTCGTCGCACCCAGGGTGCAAGCGCAGTGACGTTGGACATAGGCAGCCGACGGGCTGGCCGCCGATGGTTGACGCGACTAAATTGGGCCAATTATATTGCCCTAATGCTGGAACAATTGGTCGACCTGGAAGGCAAGCTCAGCCTGCTACTGGAACGCTGGCAGGCCTTGCGGCAGGAAAATATGCGATTGCGCCAGCAGGTGGTCGCCCTGGAGAACGATAACAAGCTGCTCTCGGAGCGTCTGGCCGAGGCCAGGGAGCGTATCGAAGCCCTCTACAACAAGCTGCCCGATTGAGATGCCCTCCGCCCGCCAGATCAGCATCGACGTCGCCATCATGGGGCGGGAATTCCGCATCGCCTGTCCTGAGGACGAGAAAGAGGGGCTGCTGCAGGCGGTCAATTATCTCGACCGCAAGATGCGCGAGATCCGCGAGGCGGGCAAGGTCATTGGCTTGGAACGCATCGCCATCATGGCCGCGCTTAACATCACGCACGACTATCTCGCCGCCCATCCCCCCGTGGTGGATGATGGCGCCGCCCGCAACAGACTCGCCCATCTGCACGAGCTGCTTGATGCAGCGCTCGACCAGCAAGATAATCTGTTCTGACCCCCTGCCGCGCTCGCGAGGGCTGCGTATTCTGTGAACCGATACGCGAAGCTTAGGCTGCGGCTACAGCTCGCCGGTGTGCGCGCGGCATACGTCCATGCGCCTGATGGTGATGCGCCGCGGCCACCTTGAACCCATGGGTTCAAGAGTTGCGGTCCGGACGGCGTGTGCGGGGGGTCCCGCCCACCATGCACCCGCCCTCTCCCGAGTCCGACAAGTCCCGTCTGCGTAAGGCCTTGCGCGCCCGCCGCGAGGCGGTCCCCAGAAGCGTGCGCCAGTCAGCCGGGCGCCGCATCGAGCGTTTCGCCCTCGGCCAGAGGCTGGTGCGGCGTGGCCGTCGCATCGGCTTCTACGTCCCCGCAAAGGGGGAGGTAGACATCTTGCCCCTGCTCAATCGGGCCTTGTGGATGGGGGCTCACTGCTATCTGCCGATGCTGCCCCCGCGTGCGGGTGAGTGGCACGGCGGCAAGCGCCTCTGGTTCAGCCGTCTGGGCGGGCTAGCCCACCACTGGACGTTGAACCGTTATGGCATCCCTGAATATGGTCATCACGATAGCCGTGTGAGGATCTGGCAGCTGCAGGTCGTCTTCCTGCCCATGCTGGGTTTCGATGCGCGGGGTTATCGCATGGGCATGGGCGGCGGCTACTACGACACCAGCCTCGCCTACCTGGCCCGGCGCAGGCACTGGCGCAAGCCCCTGTTGGTCGGCATCGCCTTCGAGGCGCAACGCGTCGATGCGCTGCCGCACGATCCCTGGGACATACCGGTGGATG
>DAITOH010000156.1:0-3526 GCA_036834225.1 Thiobacillaceae bacterium
ACATGAACCAACAGATCACCATCCTCTATTTCGGCCACCTGGTGGACATGCTCGGCCGGGACAGCGAGTACATGTTCCTGCCGCTCACGGTGAAGACCGTGGCACAGCTCATGCAGCACCTGTCTCGCCGCGGCGACGCCTGGACCCAGGTCTTCGCCCAGCCCAAACCGACCCTAAAGATCACGGTGAACAAGCAGTTCGCCGAAGCGGACAGTCCCATCCAGGCCGGCGACGAAGTGGCCTTCGTCGCCTTTGCCATAGCTTGACCGTGCGTGGCCGCCCCCTTTGCCACGCGGAGTAGAGGGGCCAGGGGTGAGGAGCGGTGGACAGAGGCGTCGTGCTGCGCCCTGGTGACTTTCACGCCACCAGAAAAAAGGGCCTCTAGCGCTGCAAGCCCTTTGTTGTTACTGGCGTCCCCTAGGGGATTCGAACCCCTGTTACCGCCGTGAAAGGGCGATGTCCTAGGCCTCTAGACGAAGGGGACCTAAGAAATAAAAGCTAAGAGCGCGTCATCAACGCGCTTCGAAACTTTGGTGGAGGTAAGCGGGATCGAACCGCTGACCTCTTGCATGCCATGCAAGCGCTCTCCCAGCTGAGCTATACCCCCACAAGTGAGATATTAATATTACTGAGCCGTCGCATGCTTGTAAAGAGGGGACCACGGGGCCGGCGACATCGCCCTGTTTCCGCCCGGCCACGGCTCAAGTAAACTGGGCCCACAACCGATAGAGCTTCGGACCATCCAAGGCATACAGAGAGGTTCTTCAAGTGCGCCCCTATCCATTTCTTATCCTGCTGAGCCTATTCGCCGCCCAGGGATCCGCATTGGCCCAAGAAGACCCCAGGGATCCGCTGGAGCCGCTGAACCGGGTCATCCACGACTTTAACGAGACGGTGGATCGGGTGGCCATGAAACCCATCGCGCAGATCTATCGGGCCATTACGCCGAGCTTCGTGCGCACGGGGGTGCGCAACTTCTTCTCCAACCTAGAAGACGTCGGCGTCATGGCGAACAACCTGCTGCAGTTCAAGATCGAACAGGGTGCGGGTGATTTCATGCGTCTGGCGGTGAACAGCACCTTCGGGTTGTTGGGCGTGCTCGACGTGGCCTCGGAGATGGGGCTGCGCAAACACGACGAAGATTTCGGCCAGACCCTGGGCCGCTGGGGCATCGATGCGGGTCCCTACCTGGTATTGCCCTTCTTCGGCCCGAGCAATTTCCGCGATACCGCCGGCATGTTCGTGGACAAGAATTACACCGACCCGGTACGCCACATCGACGACGTTAGCGTGCGCAACCGCACCGCCATCCTGCGCGTAGTCAGCCGCCGCACAGATCTGCTCGATGCCAAAGCGGCGGTGGACATGGCCGCCCTGGACGATTACGAGTTCACCCGTGATTTCTATCTCGAACGGCGACAGGCCCTGGTCCATGACGGTCGCCCAGCGCGCAGAGAAGAATGAGCAAGGCCTTCGTACGCGACGACCTCCCCCAGACCGGGGAAGAAGATGAAGTAGGCGTTGCCCCCCTGCCCGCTGGCACGCACAACTACATGACGCCGGCAGGCTATGCCCGCATGTCGGCGGAATTGGCCCACCTGTTACGGGTGGAACGGCCCGAGGTAGTGAACGTGGTGGCCTGGGCGGCCGGCAACGGCGACCGCTCCGAAAACGGCGATTACATCTACGGCAAGAGGCGCCTGCGCGAGATCGACCGGCGCATTCGCTACCTGACCAAGCGCATCGAATCGGCCGTGGTGGTGGACCCCGCCACGCGCGAGGCGACCGATCAGGTCTTCTTCGGTGCGACCGTCACGGTGCTCGACGAGACCGGCGAGGAGACCACCTACAGCATCGTCGGCATAGACGAGGCCGATCCGGCGCGCGGACGCATCTCCTGGATATCGCCCTTAGCACGCGCCCTGCTTAAGGCCAGGGAGGGCGACAGCGTGCGCTACCAGGCACCCGGTGGCAGCCGAAAGCTCGAGATCGTGCGCGTCGTCTACCAGGCGTTGGATTGATATCCGCCCGCCCGACGGCACCGGGCATCAGATTTATGGCGATGAAAGCAGGTTGTCGCTATGATTGGTACGAATCCACCAGCCACGGAGACAATAACAATCCATGAACCCCATACGCGTGCTCATACTGGATGACCACCCCCTGCTCAGGCTGGGTCTCAAGCGGGCCCTGGAAAACGCGGATGGCCTCGCGGTGGCGGCCGACTGCGCTAACATCGCCAGCCTGAAGGCGTGGCTGGATGGCGGCGGCCAGGCGGATGTGGCCTTCGTCGATTGCTCGCTACCCGACGGTGATGGTCTGGACATGGTGCCGGAGCTCAAGGCCCGCGGCATGAAGGTGATCATCCTCACCGTGGAAGACGCCGACGAGGAGATCCGCGCCGCCATCGACACCGGTGTGGACGGCTATCTGCTCAAGTCCTCGGACACCGACCAGATCCTGCACGCCGTGGGCATCGTCATGCAGGATGCGGGTGCCTTTCCGACGCACGTGCTGCAGAGAATCGCCCGCGGCGACGTAAGCACGGATCCGTTGTCCAAGCTCTCCCAGCGCGAGATGGAGATCGCCGAGCTGGTTGCGCAGGGCTACAGCAACAAGGTCATCGGCGGCAAGCTCAACCTGTCGGACAACACCGTGCGCAACCACCTGGCCAACATCATGCAGAAACTGAGCTTCCACAACCGTGTGCAGGTGGCCACCCTGGTGCTGCAGCACCTGAGGCGGCACCGCCGCATCTGACCGCCTGCCCGTCCTCTGGCGCTTAACGCTGCTGTGGCGGCCAAGCCCGGGGCGGCACGCGGGTTAGAATCCTGGCCTTGCAGACACGCCGCCCCTGTACATCCCATGCTCAAGACCTTCTCCCTGCTGCTAATCCTCGCCGGCCTGGCCCTGGGGCCGGCCTATTGGATCTATGTCGAGCATTTCACCGGTGAGGTAGCGCAGACGGTCGAGCTTCGCGCCGGAGATGACGGCACCTGGACCTCGCCGACCTTCCGCATGGACCCGGCCATGGCGCCGGTGGGCCTGATCCTGCGCGCGGCGGGCAGCTTCGCCCCGAACTTGCCCGACAACCAGCCGCCGCGCGACCGCTACCGAGCCATCCTGCATCAGGATGGCTTAGCGGGCACACCCATCCGCCTGGAACTCGGCGTGAAGGCGGTCGCCGACAGCAACCCGCGCTTCCAGGAGCGCCTGCTGCTGCTACAACGCCCGCAGGCGGGGGACTACCGCCTGGAGCTGATCCCAGAGGCGGCGCCGGTGATCCGTCTGGCCAACGTCGAACTCGAAGTGCGCGCCGGGGTGCAACAGACCGACTACCGAATCGTGGCGGCGGGCATCGCCGCCATCGCCCTGGGTGCGCTGCTCCTGCTCATGTGACCGACACGACCATGTCCCAAGGCAAGACCCTGCTGGCGGTGATCGAATTTCTGGCGCACACCAATCTGAAGGCCCATTACGAACGGCTGGGCTACGCCGTCACCCAGGAGTTCACCGTGCGCAAGGC
>DAITOH010000157.1:0-3519 GCA_036834225.1 Thiobacillaceae bacterium
TCCCGGATCACCTCCCAGCGGCTATTCTCGGTCTTCCTCAGCGTGCGCCGGCGGTCGAGGTTGCTCACCGCCGACCATTACGAGATACTGCTCACAGGGTGTGCTGCATCTCCCGCGCCTACTCGTCCAGGTGCATGATTACCGCGAGCCTACCCTGGGACATGGGCAGCTTGGCGTGGTTGAACTAAATGAGGCTTTCCACCACCTGTTTCTGGGCGGTGTCGATGTCGCCTACAGGCAGGTCCTCCATCCAGCGCGAGACGGTGGACAGATCGCTCAGGGGGCCCTCTGAACCCGGTTTCTTTTTAAAACCTCGCGTCAAGCCGCCAGTATGCCGGCCACCCAGTCGGCGACACCGGCTAAGGCGGGTGCCAGCCGGGCGGGGTCGTTGCCGCCGGCCTGGGCAAGGTCGGGCCGTCCACCGCCCTTGCCGCCGACCTGCTGGGCAACGTGATTGACCAGTTCACCGGCCCGGATGCGCCCTGTGAGGTCCGGGGTCACCGCGGCGATGAGGGTGACCTTACCATTTGCCACGCTGGCTAGCACCAGCGCACAGGAGCGCAACCGGTCACGCAGTTTATCGGCAAGTTCGCGCAGGGCTTTAGCGTCGGCCCCTTCAACGACGGTGGCCAGGACCTTGACGCCCTGCACCTCGACCGCCCGCTCGGCCATGTCCTCGCCCTGGGCGGCGGCGAGCTTCGCCTTGTAGCGGTCGAGTTCCTTCTCCAGGGCGCGCACCTGATCTTGGATCTGCGCTAGCCGCGCGGTGATCTCCGCGGGCTGAACCTTGAGTCGCTCCGCCACCTGCCGCAGGATGTCCTCCTGCGTCTGCAGCCAGGTGAGCGCCACCGGCCCGCAGACCGCCTCGATGCGGCGGATGCCGGCGGCGACCCCGCCCTCGGAGACGATCTTGAACAGGCCGATGTCACCCGTGCGCATAACGTGCGTGCCGCCGCACAGTTCGGTGGAGAAGTCGCCCATGCCCACCACCCGCACCTCGTCGCCGTATTTCTCGCCGAACAGGGCTATGGCCCCGGCGCGGATGGCCGCCTCGTGCTTCATGAGCCGGGTCTCCACCCGGTGGTTGCGGCGGATCTCGGCGTTGACCAGTTCCTCGATGCGGCGCAGTTCCTCGGTCGTGAGCGGCTTGGGATGCGAGAAGTCAAAGCGGGCGCGCTCCGGCGTGACCAGCGAACCCTTCTGCGTCACGTGCTTGCCGAGCACGGTGCGCAGCGCGGCATGCAGCAGATGGGTGGCGGAGTGATGATAGGCGGCCATCTGGCGCGCGCGCATGTCCACCCGCGCGTCGACCGTGTCCCCCACGGCGAGCCGCCCGGTCGTCAGCCGCCCCTTGTGGCCGAAGACCTCGGCCTGGATCTTCTGGGTATCCTCCACCTGGAACACACCGTGGCCTGATATGAGCTCGCCCACATCGCCCACCTGTCCGCCGGATTCGGCATAGAAGGGGGTGCGGTCGAGCACGACCACCGCCTCGTCCCCGGCCGCGATCTCTTCGACCGCGCTGCCGCCCTTGTACAGGGCCAGGATACGAGCCTCTTGTTCGAGCGTGTCGTAGCCTACAAATTCGGTCGGCTGACCGGAGAATTCGAGCAGCTTTCCCATGGTGAACTTGCTGGCGGCGCGGGCGCGCTGGCGCTGCTCGGCCATGGCCGCCTCGAAGCCGGCAAAGTCGACGTTAAAGCCGCGCTCGCGCGCGATGTCGGCGGTCAGATCGAGCGGGAAGCCGTAGGTGTCGTAGAGCTTGAACACCGTCTCACCGTCGAGCATGCGCCCCCCCGACTGCATGGCCGCCTCCAGCACCGACATGCCGTGTTCCAGGGTCTCGGCGAAGCGCTCCTCCTCCTGCTTCAGGACGCCCACGACGTTGTCGCGCGCCGCCGGCAGCTCCGGATAGGCCTCACCCATCACGCGGGCCAGATCGTCCACCAGGCGGTGGAAAAAGGGCTGCTTCTGGCTCAGCTTGTAGCCGTGGCGGATGGCGCGGCGGATGATGCGGCGCAGCACGTAGCCGCGCCCCTCGTTGCCCGGGATCACCCCGTCCACGATCAGGAAGGCGCAGGCGCGGATGTGGTCGGCGATGACCTTCAGCGAGTTGCTGCCGCGGTCGGCGGCGCCGGTCTCGCGCGCGGCCGCGGCGATCAGCTCACGGAACAGGTCAATGTCATAGTTGGAGTGCACGTTCTGCATCACGGCGGCGATACGCTCCAGCCCCATGCCGGTGTCCACCGAGGGCCGCGGCAGGGGGTGCATGTTGCCCGCCTCGTCGCGGTTGAACTGCATGAAGACGAGGTTCCAGATCTCGATGTAGCGGTCGCCGTCCGCCTCCGGCGTGCCGGGCGGGCCGCCCGCCACCTCGGGGCCGTGGTCGTAGAAGATCTCGGTGCAGGGGCCGCAAGGGCCGGTGTCGCCCATCTGCCAGAAATTGTCCGAGTGGTACTTGGCGCCCTTGTTGTCGCCGATGCGCACGATGCGCGCCTGCGGCATACCGATCTCGTTCGCCCAGATGTCGTAGGCCTCGTCATCGTCCTGGTAGACCGTCACCCACAGCCGCTGCGGCGGGATGGCGAGTACACCGGTCAAGAACTCCCAGGCGTACTCGATGGCGTTGCGCTTGAAATAGTCGCCGAAGCTGAAGTTGCCCAGCATCTCGAAGAAGGTGTGGTGTCGCGCGGTGTAGCCCACGTTCTCGAGATCGTTGTGCTTGCCGCCGGCGCGCACGCAGCGCTGGCTCGAGACGGCGCGCACGTAGGGGGGCGTCTCGCGGCCTAGGAAGACATCCTTGAACTGCACCATGCCGGCGTTGGTGAACAGCAAGGTGGGGTCATTGGCCGGCACCAGCGGGCTGGAGGGCACGATGCTGTGTCCCTTGGAGGCGAAGTAGTCCAGGAACTGGCGACGGATTTCGCTGCAGTTCATGTCACGGAGGGCTTGCAAAATGGACCATTGCGCATTGTAGCCCCGATGCCGGCGCTGTTGTGAGGCAAATCGCCCGTCGCCTGGGGCAGCGGACGCCTGACAAAAACCCTCAATACGACAATGGGATAGGCGAGAAAAGGGGCTTGAATAGGCGACGAAAATCCGTATATTAGCCGTCTCTAATATTTTTTGCGGAGAGGGTCATGTACGGCATGTACAACTTCAAAGAGGTTGGGGTCGATTTCCTGGACGGTAACAGCAAAGACGCGATCCACCTCATCGACGTGCGCACCGAGGCGGAGGTGTCACGCGGCGTCATCGACGGCGCCGTCCACATCCCCCTGCATCTGCTGCCCCTGCGTGCCGACGAGGTGCCCGACAACAAGCCCGTGGTCATCTACTGCAACTCGGGGGCTCGCTCGGCGCAGGCCTGCGCCTTCATGGCCGCCAAGGGCTTTCGCAACATGCATAACCTGGCCGGGGGTATACAGGCCTGGGTCCGTTCGGGCCGTCCCATCGCCTATCCCTCCTGATGACCTACCCGTTCATGGCCGCATGGCCGCCCCTGCCGATGAAAGACGC
>DAITOH010000158.1:0-3491 GCA_036834225.1 Thiobacillaceae bacterium
ATAGCTCAGGCGTACCAGGGTGCCCAGGCCGTCCAGACCCTGTTCGTAGCTCAGATAGGCGCGCGAGGACAGCCGATTGCCCAGGGACAGGGCCGTGCCGGTGAGGGCCACACCCGCCACCACCTCCTGACCGGTGCGCCTGGCCAGGATGTCGAGCCCCGGGTTGTCCATCGGACCCTGGAACTCGAGCACACCCCGCTCGATATTCAGGCGCTGACCATAGGCCCGATAACTGCCCTGAACCACGCGCACGCTGCCGGTGGCGCGGGGGTGGGCACGCGCTGCCGAACGCAGCCGCAGCTGACCTTCGAGTCGGGCATCCAGACCCCGGCCCTCGATGAGGAAGCGCAGCCCTAGGTTGAACGCCAGACAGTGAAGGCGTGAGGCGCGGCCAAGCCCAGGCTGCAGGCGAGGTCCAGGACCCCACCCCGGCCGGAGAGCCGCGCACGGGCGACCTCCAGCCGCTGCGCGCGCCGGGTGGCGTTGAGCTGCAGGGTGTAGCGCTGGTAGGCGAGTCGGGCGTCCAGGTCCTGACCGCAGCCATCCGCCTGCAGCCGGATGCGCCCTGCTAAGGCGCAGGCCCCAGGGGCTGCCGGCGAGCAATACCAGCCCGGTGAGCAGCAGGACCAAGCCCGCGAATAACCAGCCCGCCCGCCGTATGGCTTAGAAGCTCAGGCTGACGGCGAAATGCAGCCGCACCCCGCCCGTCTCCTCGCCGTGTGCGGCGTCCAGGCTCAGGGGCCCGGCCGGGATCTTCCAGCGCAGGCCCAGACCATACCCCGAGCTTGAGGTCCAGATCGCCGGGGGCATCCGCCGCGTCGCTGGCATCGACGAACAGGGCGACGCCCCACTTGGGCTGGAAACTATGCACATACTCGGTGCTCGCGACCGTCAGATAACGCCCACCGACGACCGCACCCCCCTTGGATACCCCCAGGGTCTGATAGCCATAGCCGCGCACGGACTGGTCACCACCGGCACGGAAGAGCAGATCGTTGGGGATCCCCTCCCGGCTCGCCGCCCAGATCGCCCCCAACTCGCCGCGCAGGATCAGACTGCCGCGGCTGCCCACCGGCCGGAACCAGGCGATCCGGCCATGACCGCGCAGAAAATCGCGCTCGGACAGCATGGCCCGGCTACCCCCGCCCAGCTGCAGGCTCAGCTGATAGCCGCTGCTGGGAAAGAGCAGGTCATCGACCTCGCGCAGCAGCCAGGTATGGCTGCCGGTGAGAGCCTGCAACTTGGTGGTGGCCGTGTCCCCCGCCTCCTGCCGCTCGCGCGTGAAATCCAAGGCCAGCACCGTCTCGTGGCGGCCGCGCTAGCGGGCCCGCTGGGCGCCGAGTGTATAGGTGCGGGTGATCAGATTCGGCGCGTTCCAGCCGACCGTTGAAGCTGTCCCGATGGCCTAGGGCGGACTTAGGCAATCCTTCCGTCTCCAGCAGCGCCCTGACCTCATCCGGGACGGTGTGCGCCAGGTAGCGTAAGGGGTCCTCACCCAGAGATGGATCGTCTCGCCAGCGGTAGAGGTCCAGGTTTTCCTCCAGCAGCCGACGCAGCTCTTCCGGGGCCTCCAGCTCGATCTGGTAATTCCCGCCCAGGACCGGGAAGGTGACCCCCCAGCCAAGCGCCCCGATGACCAAGGCGCGCAGGAGCCGCCGTGCCAGGCCACTCGGGTTCACGGCCGGTTCGCCCCGAGTACGCACTGGCCTTCCAGGGAGGTGGCTCGGTGCCCGATTCCGAGCCGAGGTCACGATCAACCCTTGATGCACACCTTGGGCCGCAGGAAGGCCACCCGGCGGGCCAGACCTGCGCGTTCCGTGGCCTCCGCCACGAGATCCACGTCCTTGTAGGCGCCCGGCGCCTCCTCCGCTGCGCCACGCAGGGACTTGGTGCGGATCAGGATGCCCCGCGTCTTCAGCTCGTCGATGAGCTCGCGACCACGCCAGTGTTTGAGCGCCTGTTTGCGGCTCATGGCGCGGCCTGCCCCATGGCTGGCGGAGGACCAGGCCCTGGCCTCGCTCTCCGCCGTTCCGGCCAGCACATAGGAACCGGTACCCATGCTGCCGCCAATGAACACCGGCTGCCCCACCGCGCGATATTCCGGCGGGATGGCCGGATGTCCCGGCCCTAGCGCACGGGTGGCCCCCTTGCGGTGCACATAGAGATGCCGCTCGCGTCCCTCCCAAATGTGCTTCTCCAGCTTGCAGGTGTTGTGGGAGACGTCGTAGAGCGTGGTGAGCTGCGCGCCGGGGATCACATGTGCGAAGCTCTGCCGGGTCAGATGGGCGAGGATCTGGCGATTGGCGAGCGCTACGTTGATGGCGGCATTCATGGCCCCCAGGTATTCCTGTCCCTCCGGCGACTTGATCGGGGCGCAGGCCAGTTCCCGGTCCGGCAGGCTGATGCCCAGCCGGCTCGCCGCCTTGGCCAGCGAGACCAGGTAGTCGGTACCGATCTGATGCCCCAATCCGCGCGAGCCGCAGTGAATGGAGACCACGATCTGCCCCTCGTGGAGGTTGTAGGCCTGGGCGGCCTTCTGGTCATAGATCCGCTCCACCACCTGCAGTTCGAGGTAATGGTTGCCTGAGCCCAGGGTCCCCATCTCGCCCCGCTGACGCTTCTTGGCCAAGTCCGAGACGTTGGCCGGCACCGCCCCCTGCATGCGGCCGTGCTCCTCGATGAAGGCCAGATCAGCCTCGACGCCATAGCCCCGTTTCACCGCCCACTGCGCACCCTCGAGCAGAATCTGATCCAGTTCGTGGACGGTCAGCTTGAGATTGCCCTCCTCTCCCACACCGGCCGGAATGTCCCTGAACAGTGCGTCGGCCAGTTCAGGTAAAAAAGGCGCAGCCTCATGCAGGTCGAGGTTGGTGCGCAGGCAACGGATGCCGCAGGAGATGTCGAAGCCCACGCCGCCGGCCGAGATGATGCCGCCCTCATCTGGATCGAAGGCAGCGACACCCCCGATGGGAAATCCATAACCCCAGTGCGCATCGGGCATGGTGACGGCAGGACCCACCAGGCCCGGAAGACGGGCCACATTGGTGATCTGGGTGAGCACCATGTCATCCATGCTCTCCAGCAAGGGCGCGCTGCCAAACAGCCTCACCTCCGAACGGATCTCCTGCGCAACTCTGGGAACCGTGTAGCAGTAGTCGTCCAGCTTCTTCAACCGCTTCATGTCCATATGACCCTCCCAACACGTAACACTGACCAGCAAGTCCGGCCCCCTTTAAGCATAGAGCGCCAGCCCTCGCCCAGCTCCACCACCCCAACGGCCTCGGTCTCGAACTTCGCCCGCTCCGGCCGAAGTCATGGGCTCGAACGATGCATCCTCCTGAATCAGTGTCGAAGCGGACGACCACTGAGGAGGTCCTACTGTAGGTAAGGCTTAAGCCTGATGGGGTTGTCATGTGAAGGGGGTGCCGTTCTGAGGCCCGATCTACAGGCCTTACGCGTGAACAACACGGATCGGGATCATTCAACCTAAG
>DAITOH010000159.1:0-3454 GCA_036834225.1 Thiobacillaceae bacterium
AGGCGTAATCACCCCAGACCTTAAGGCACAGGGTTGTCGGCATGGTCATCTTCCTTCCTAGCTGACAATCAGGTCCTGGGCAGCATAGGCAGTCGCATCCTTGTTGCAACCCAAAAACCCGAAAGTCTCATCGTAAATGAGATCGTTTTGCTGCACATACAAGCCGGGTAGCACTTCACGAACGTCACCTTGGTTAAGAAGCCTATTTAGGCAGTCGGCGTGCACGGTGACCGTGTAGCGCTGAAGTTTGCGCATGAGACGACGATCGCCAAGGCCGGCTTTCAATTGCTCGATGAGGTCGGGCGATTCGCCCCAGCGCACGATCACCGGCTGGCCCTCGTTGTCGATGAGGCGGAATTTCTCCGCGGCCTCGTGAAAACGCAATTCCAATTCCTTGCCAGGCTTGAGCAGGCGGCAGACATCGGCCTTATCCCAGGTGTTGACCTTGGCGAGCAGCAATCGGGAGTAGCGGTCGAACATCTCCGGAGAGAGCACGGGTGCCGTGTCTGCGGCGAGCAGCTCGCGGGTCGCTTGTTCAGCTTTGAGCAGAAGACCCGGAGGCGAGGGCTCGGGGGGGATAAAGACGTACACCTCGCCACGCTCAAGCCACCCTTCTCGGTTGCAGCGGCCCGCAGCCTGAGCAATGGCGTCTAGACCGGCCAGGGAGCGGAACACCACCGGGAAATCCACATCGACGCCGGCCTCGATGAGCTGGGTGCTCACCACGTACAAGGGGCAAACCGGCAGGCCGGCTAGGGCGCGTTCGCGGTTAGCGGCCAGGCGCAGGCGGATCTCCTCGATGCGCTCGGCACGGTGAGCGCCGCAGAGATGGGTGGAGAGATATAGCGCGCCCGGCAGTTTCTCGGCCAGCACGCGGGCGTGGCTTTTGCGGTTGACGATGGCCAGGGCCTGGGGATGGTCAGCCATGTGCCTTGCGACCGTGTCCCAGTCTTGGGGCGCTAGCGTCGTGGGCCAATGCACCAGGACCCGCTCCAACGCCTTATAAAGTTGCTCGGGCGCTTGCACGTGCGGCCCGCCCTGCATGAGCTCCTGTGCCTCGGGCAGCCCCGCGAACTGCTTGCCGTTGACCTCGCGCGGCCGGAAGGCGGGCTGGGTTGCAGTGCACAGCACGAAGGTCACGCCGTAATGCTTGGTGAGGGTGCGTATTGCTGCAAGGCAGGGATCGAGCCAATCCGGTGGCAGCAGTTGGGCCTCGTCCAGGATGACAACAGAATTCACAACGTTATGCAGCTTGCGGCAGCGGGAGGGCTTGGCCGCAAAGAGTGACTCGAAAAACTGCACGTTCGTGGTGACGATGAGCGGCGCTTCCCAGTTCTCGGCGGCAAGGCGGCTACGTAGCGTCTCTTGGTCAGGGTCCAGGTGGCTATGATGTTCGATGAGCGCATCTTCACCGAATACCCGGCGAAAGACCTCGGCCGTCTGCTCGATGATGGAAAGATAGGGGATGACGTAGATCACCCGCCGCTTGCCAAGTGCTTGAGCGTGATACAGGGCGAAAGCGAGAGAGGCGAGCGTCTTGCCGCCGCCTGTTGGCACTGTGAGGGAGAAAAGGCTATTCCCGCGATCCTTTGCGGCGCGTTCAATGCATTGCGCCAGCACGCATTCGCGCATTGCATTGACCGGTGTGGCCGGTGCTTGGGCTCGCAACTGCCTCATGTAGCCGGTAAAGCGCTTAAGCAGCTCGCCAATGGACGGACCGTAAGCGCGACGTGCCGCCTTCGCTGGCTCCATATAGGCTTCGGTATCGAGGAAGTCGGCATCTACCAGGCTGGAAAACAGCAAGCGTAGCCAAAGGTGTAGATCCTCCGCGCTGCCCTTGGGACGGCTGGTTTGTTTGAGACCACTAGCTTCGAGGATGTGGGATGGAGGATTGGCGCTTAGGACTTCGTCAAGATGGCCGTCTTCGCGTGCTCGAGCCATGCGCTGATGAAGACTGGATGGATCTCCGTTCCAATCCGGCAGGCCGGCATGATGGCCGGCGATGAGATAGGCGAGCAGCCGGCCGTAGGGTTCCCCAAGGGTTTTGATAGCATGGAGCGCGCCGGCGACGGAGTGCTCCACCCTTTTGCCTGCTCCTTCGATATGGGCATTCTCCCGCTCATATCCCGACTTGGTCCGGATATAGGCCTGGAAGCCCGGGCGGTACTTACCTAGGTCGTGCCACAGGCCCGCCAGGCGCGCCCACTGCTCCCCGTCGAAATGACGCGCATGGTCTGCGGCTAAGGTCGAGACGCGGGTCAGATGCTCAACGAGATCGTGCGGCTTGCGCCAGGTGCCATCGGCGTTTTGAGCGACGTGGGCAATGGCTTGCTGCGTGGTCATGACTTGTTCTGCGCGGTAGACAGGGTAGTATTGTCCGAAGTCAGTGGCTCATAGGATGAGCCAGTGGCGGGGGAGCAGAAAATCAACCGTTCCACAGCCACGCCGCCCCCCGCACCCCGCTCGAATCGCCATGCGCCGGCGGCACGAGGCGGGTGTCCACCCGGTCGGAGAAGACGTAGCGGCCCCACAGGCGCGGCACGGTTTCATAGAGGCGGTCGAGGTTGGACAGGCCGCCGCCCAGGACGATGACGTCGGGGTCGAGGACGTTGATGACGTGCGCCAGGCCCCGTGCCAGGCGGTCTTCATAGCGGGCCAGCGCGGCGGCGCAGGCACCGTCGCCCGCCTGCGCGCGGCGGGCGATCTCCTGCGCCGGCAGGTCGAGGCCACTGGCGCGCCGGAGGTCGGCGCTCAGGCCGGGGCCACTGACCCAGGTCTCGATGCAACCGTGCCGGCCGCAATAGCAGGCGGGGCCGGGGCGTTCGTCGTCGCGCGGCCAGGGCAGGGGGTTGTGGCCCCACTCGCCGGCGATGGCATTGGGGCCGGTGAGGACATGGCCGCGCACCACCACGCCGGCACCGCAGCCGGTGCCGAGGATGACGCCGAAGACCACCTCGGCGCCGGCGGCCGCACCGTCCACCGCCTCGGACAGGGCGAAGCAGTTGGCGTCGTTGGCGATGCGGATCTCGCGTCCGAGCAGCTGCTGTAAATCCTCCTTCAGGGGTTGGCCGTTGAGCCAGGTGGAGTTGCAGTTCTTCATGCGGCCCGTGGCGGGGGAGATGGCCCCCGGTGTGCCGATGCCGAGGCTACCCTGGGCGCCAAGCTCTCTTTCGGCAGCATGCACCAAGTCGACGATGGCCGTCAGCGTGGCGGTGTAGTCGTCGCGGGGGCTGGGCACGCGGCGGCGCAACAATTCACGATGCTCCGCATCCAAGGCGACGAGTTCGATCTTGGTGCCGCCCAGGTCAATGCCCAAGCGCAGGGGGGTCTGTTTCATGCGTGGCGAGCAGGCGTATCGATGCGGCATTCTAAGGAAGGTCTGCACGACCGTCGCGAGCGGACGGAGCGCAAGGCGCACGAAGCCGCAGCGACCGAGAAAACGAGCGAAGCGAGT
>DAITOH010000160.1:0-3397 GCA_036834225.1 Thiobacillaceae bacterium
ATTGAAATAAAAGCCCTTATCCGGGCCGAAAAAACCTGTTGACGCCTTGAGGTCTGGCACTAGAATTAGCGCGTGCTGCGCGCTAAAGACACTACATTTAGTGTTTTCTTATAAAGCCCTTCCGGCCTTGCTAAGCTGCGAAACCCAGACAGGAGACCCGTCCATGCAACTTGCCACCGAGTTCCAGCCTGCCGCCACCCCCGCTCTGCCCCTCAGCGAGCCTGCCGCGCCCTCCCCTTACGCCAACTACCGCGTCATCCGGCGCAACGGCGCCGTGGTGGGCTTCGAGCCGAACAAGATCGCGGTGGCGATGACCAAGGCCTTCATCGCCGTGCACGGCGGCCAGGCCGCAGCCAGCGCCCGCATCCGCGAGCTGGTGGAGAGACTCACGCAGAACGTAATCACGGTCCTCATGCGCCGTCAGCCCGAGGGCGGCACCTTCCACATCGAGGACATCCAGGACCAGGTAGAACTGGCGCTCATGCGTTCGGGCGAACACGAGGTGGCGCGCGCTTACGTGCTCTACCGCGAGAAGCGGGCCGAGGAGCGGGCCAGGCAGAGGCAGCAGCAGGTCCAGGACCATGCCCTGTACTGCGTGGACAACGGCCAGCGCCGCCCGCTCGATCTTGCGCAGCTCGCCGCGCTGGTCGCCGCCGCCTGCGAGGGGCTGCCAAAGACTGACCCCCAGGCCATCCTACAGGCCACGATGCGCGATCTCTACGACGGCGTGCCCATGGACGAGGTCAGGAAGTCGCTGATCCTCTCAGCGCGCGCACTCATCGAGAAGGACCCGGACTACACCTATGTCACCGCCCGCTTGCTGCTTCATAACATCCGCCGCGAGGTGCTGGGTGAGGAGGTCAGCCAGGCGGAGATGACCACGCGCTATGCCGAGTACTTCCCGCAGTTCATCCGCCAAGGCATCGAAGCCGAGCTCCTCGATGAGCGGCTCGCCCAGTTTGACTTAGAGCGGCTTGCGCAAGCCTTGGTCGCAGAGCGCGACGATCAGTTCCAATATCTTGGGCTACAGACCCTCTACGACCGCTATTTCCTGCACATCGATGGGCGGCGTATCGAGCTGCCGCAGGCCTTCTTCATGCGCGTGGCCATGGGGCTGGCCCTCAACGAGATCGACCGCGAGGCGCGCGCCATCGAGTTCTACAACGTGCTGTCCTCCTTCGACTACATGTCGAGCACGCCCACCCTGTTTAACTCCGGCACACGGCACCCGCAGCTGTCCTCCTGCTACCTCACCACCATCCCGGACGATCTTGACGGCATCTACCAGGGCATCAAGGAAAACGCCTTGCTGCAAAAGTTCGCCGGCGGGCTTGGCAACGACTGGACGCGGGTGCGGGCCTTAGGCTCCCATATCAAGAGCACCAATGGCAAATCGCAAGGTGTAGTGCCATTCCTTAAGGTCGCCAACGACACCGCCGTGGCGGTGAACCAGGGCGGCAAGCGCAAGGGGGCGGTGTGTGCCTATCTTGAGACCTGGCACCTAGACATCGAAGAGTTCCTGGAACTGCGCAAGAACACCGGTGACGAGCGCCGCCGCACGCACGACATGAACACCGCCAACTGGGTGCCCGATCTGTTCATGAAGCGGGTGATGGAAAACGGCGAGTGGACCTTGTTCTCGCCCTCGGATGTGCCCGACCTGCACGACAAGGTGGGTCGCGCCTTCGAGGCCGCCTACACCGCCTATGAGGACAAGGCCGCCCGCGGCGAGATCAAGCTCTTCAAGAAGGTGCGGGCGGTGGACCTGTGGCGCAAGATGCTCTCGATGCTGTTTGAGACCGGGCACCCGTGGATCACCTTCAAGGACGCCTGCAACGTGCGCTATACCAATCAGCACGTCGGCGTGGTGCACTCCTCCAACCTGTGCACCGAGATCACCTTGCATACCAACGACAGCGAGATCGCCGTGTGCAACCTGGGCTCCATCAACCTGGTCAACCACCTCAAAGACGGCGGCCTAGACATGGAGAAGCTCTCGCGCACGGTGCGCACCGCCATGCGTATGCTCGATAACGTCATCGACATCAACTACTACTCGGTGGGCAAGGCGCGCAACTCCAACCTGCGCCACCGGCCGGTGGGGCTTGGCATCATGGGCTTCCAGGACGCCCTATACCGCATGCGCATTCCTTACGCCTCTCAGGAAGCCGTGGAGTTTGCCGACCGCGCCATGGAGGCGGTGGCCTACTACGCCTACCTCGCTTCTACCGATCTTGCCGAGGAACGCGGCCGCTACTCCACCTTCGAGGGCTCGCTGTGGTCCAAGGGTATCCTGCCGCAGGATACGCTTAAGCTTCTGGCCGAAGCGCGCGGCGGCTACCTGGAGGTGGACCTGACCGAGCGGCTAGACTGGGCGGCATTGCGACAACGCATCATGCGCGTGGGCATGCGCAACTCCAATTGCCTGGCCATCGCCCCCACCGCCACCATCGCCAACATCGTCGGCGTCTCGGCCTCGATCGAGCCCACCTACCAGAACCTGTTCGTCAAATCCAACCTCTCGGGCGAGTTCACCGTGGTCAACCAGTACCTGGTGCGCGACCTTAAGGCGCTCAACCTGTGGGACGAGGTGATGGTGGGCGACATCAAGTACTTCGACGGCTCCATCGCCCGCATCGACCGCATCCCGCTTGAGCTCAGGAACCTCTACGCCACCGCCTTCGAGATCGATCCGGTGTGGCTGATCGAGGCCGCCGCACGGCGGCAGAAGTGGATCGACCAGGCCCAAAGCCTCAACCTCTACTTCCGCGGCGCCTCAGGCAAGAAGCTGGACGAGATCTACAAGCTGGCCTGGCTGCGCGGATTGAAGACCACCTACTACCTGCGCGCGCTCGGCGCCACCCACGCCGAGAAGTCCACCGGCAAAGGCGGCGAGCTCAACGCCGTATCCGCCACGGGCGGCAGCGGCGGCTTCGCCACGAACATGGCCGGCAGCATGGCCATGGCCGCCAAGCCCCTGCCGGAGCCGGAAGTAGCAGGCAAGGCCTGTAGCCTCAAACCCGGAGAGGCTAGTTATGAGGAATGCGAGGCCTGCCAGTAGCAGGTTTCAGGAAACAACACACAGCATTGAGGAGAACCACAGTATGTTGAGCTTCGAAGACGATCTCACCCCGCCTGCCCGCCCCATGCCGACGACGTCCGCGCCCACGCTAGCACCCCGTCTGCAACCTGCCACCCAGGGCCTCAATTTCGCCGGCCAAGGGGTGGCCGCGCCTGTTTGGGATAACCCCTCCCTCTCCCCTGCCTCTTTCCCTGGGGCAGAGGAGTTGAAGGCGGCCGATGACCCAAAGTACCGCCGCGTGCGCGTCGAGGACAAGCGCATCATCAACGGCAAGACCGATGTCAACCAGCTGGTGCCCTTCAAGTACAAATGGGC
>DAITOH010000161.1:0-1332 GCA_036834225.1 Thiobacillaceae bacterium
ACTAGGCCATGGGCGGGCCTTCAGACCTTCTTGCCGAAGCCGGCTTCTTCGCCGCGCAGGAGCTTGCGGATATTGGCCCGATGCCGCCAGATGATGAGGGCTGCGAGGGCCAGGATCGCGCCGCTTAGCATTACATCCCGGCTTAGCAACCAGGCATAAACGGGGGCGAGACCGGCGGCGGTGAGGGCGGATAGCGACGAGATGCGCGTGATGCCGAACACCCCGAGCCAGGTCACCAGACAGGCCAGGCCCAGCCAGGGGTCGAGCGCTAGCAGCACGCCCAGCGCGGTGGCCACACCCTTGCCGCCCTGGAAGTCGAAGAACACGGGCCAGATGTGACCGGCGAACACCGCCAGGGCGGCCAGCGCGGGCGTCCACTCCGGCAGGTCGTAGGCCCGGCTCGCCCAGGCCGCCAATAGCACGGCCAGCGCCCCCTTCGCGGCATCACCGGCGAGGGTGAGGGCGGCCGCGGTCTTGCAGCCGGTGCGCAGGACATTGGTGGCGCCCGGATTGCCAGAGCCGAAGCTGCGCGGGTCGGGCAGACCGTACAGACGGCTGACCACTACGGCAAAGGATACGGAGCCGATCACATAGGCGGCGATCAGGGTCAGCAGGATGGGCAGCATCGGCTTAGAATGTCGGGCTTTTCCTGGCGGCGAGCGTCATGGACATACTGTTTCTGAGAGATTTTCGCCTCGATCTGATTATCGGCTTACACGAATGGGAGCGCAAAGCGCCGCAGCCGGTGCTGATCGACTTAGAGATCGGCCTTTACGACCACAAGGCGGGCCACAGCGACGATGTGCGTGACACGATCGATTACGGGCAGGTGGTGGAGCGCATCCGACTGAGCACGGCCCAGCGCTCCTTTCACCTGGTGGAGGCCCTGGCGGAGCACATCGCCGAGATCGTGCGTGGCGAATTCGGCGCCCCGTGGGTGCGGGTGACGGTGCGTAAGTTGGCCATCCTGCGTGGTGTGAAGGACCTGGGCATCATCATGGAGCGAGGCAGCAGAATCTAGGGTTCAGGTTACAGGCAACAGGCCACAGCGACGCCCACTCATCGGCGAGATAGGTCAAGCCATATCTTGTTGCAGCCTGCTGTCACCTGCCCGCTGAAATCTACGCCGCGGCCATCCTGCTTGGCGCCTACTTCATCCGCGGCATCGCCGGCTTCGGCTCGGGCCTGGTGGCGGTGCCGCTCTTCCCTGCGCTTTCCGCTGCAGTAGGTCGCCCCCCTCATGCTGCTGTTGGACTTGGTGGCCTCGGTCTGGCTCAGACGAATGCATCGTCGGGATGTGCGCTGGGACGAGATCTGCCCCCTGCTGCTGGC
>DAITOH010000161.1:1432-3384 GCA_036834225.1 Thiobacillaceae bacterium
GACGAATGCATCGTCGGGATGTGCGCTGGGACGAGATCTGCCCCCTGCTGCTGGCTAGCGTGATCGGCGTGATTATGGGTACGACCCTGCTTGCGGGTCTGCCTGAGCATCCGGTGCTTGCCGCCTTGGTTTCGTGCTGATCTTTGGCCTGCGCCATACCCTCAACATCCACGGCGAGCGCCCCACCCTGTTAATGCTGTTCATGCTGGAAGGCCTGTTTGAGGCGGTCATCTTCGCCTTGGCCAGGCTTATGGCCGACTAGGTGGTCTGGTCGGGCGTGGCCTTGGGCCTACCCATCCTGTTCCGGGGCTTTGGCTTGTTAGCCAGACCCAGATTAGCCCCTGGGATGGTGCCGCGCGTGCAGCTGCTTTAGGCGTTCGCGCGCCACATGGGTATAGATCTGGGTGGTGGAGATATCGGCATGACCCAGCAACATCTGAACCACCCGCAGGTCGGCGCCGTGGTTGAGCAGGTGGGTGGCGAAGGCGTGGCGCAGCGTATGCGGAGAAAGCCGCGCGCTCACGCCGGCGCGTACAGCGTATGTCTTGATTAAGTGCCAGAACATCTGCCGCGTCATGCCCCCGCCGCGACGCGTGACGAAGAGGGTGTCGCAATGATGCCGCCCCAGCAGTCGGGGGCGCGCCTTAAGCAGATAACGCTCGACCCAGTCTGAAGCGACCTCGCCCATCGGCACCAGCCGTTCCTTGGCGCCCTTGCCCATGACCTTGACCACGCCCATGTCCAGGCTCACCGCCCGCAGCGTCAGGCCCACCAGCTCCGACACACGCAGGCCACAGGCATAAAGCAGTTCCAGCATGGCCCGGTCACGCAGCCCCAGGTCCGTGTCCACATCCGGTGCCGCGAGCAGGGCCTCCACGTCCGCCTCCGAGAGACTCTTAGGCAGTGGTCGGGGCAGGCGCGGCGGTTCGATGGTCAGCGTGGGATCATCCGCCCGCAGGCCCTGGCGGTTTAACCAGCGGTAGTAGCGCTTCAGGGCCGAGAGCTGGCGCGCGATGCTGCGCGCGGCGATGCCCTGCTTCAGGCCCCGTTCACCCAGGAAGCGCTGCACCTCACCAGGCCCGGCTGTTGTCAGGGTGAGGTTGCGGGTTGCGAGCCAGCGGGCGTACTGCGCCAGATCGCGACGGTAGCTCTCCAGCGTGCGCGGACTTAAGCCTTCTTCCAGCCAGAGGGCATCACAGAAGGCGTCGAGCTCACCGTCCCAAGGCGCCTTCATGCCGCAGGAGCCAGCGCTTGATTTCCACCCTGTAGCCGTTGCCGGCATGGGCGAAACCGCCCATGCCACGTTTGCCGACGACGCGATGACAGGGCACGATGATGGGCAGCGGGTTGTCGCCTGCGGCCTGGCCGACGGCACGGGGGGAGCTATGCAGTGCCAACGCCAGATCCCCGTAAGTGCGGGTCTCGCCGCAACTGATGCCCCGGATGGCCTGCCATACCCGCTGGCGGTAGGGCGTGCCGTCCGGATCGATGGGCAGATTAAACACCGTCGTCGGGTCGCGGAAATAGGCCGCCATCTTTAGCGCGACGCGCTGCGTGAATGCAGTCCTAGGCGGCTTTAGGGGGTATCCTGGGGGGAGAAAGTCGACCCCGATCAGGCGATCTTTGCGGATACGCAGGCCCAGTACACCGAAAGGCGCCGGGATGACGGCGGCGTACTCGGCCTGACCGCGCTGGGCGACGGAGGCTGCCGCCGGCGGGTCAGAAAAGGATTTCGGCTGCTTCATGATGAGGTTCATGGCCTCGACACCCGCCGCAGGGCGCTTGGCCTCGGCAGATCGCAGCGTCCGGCACCGTGGCACCAAGTCTTCGTCTAGCAGCTGCTCGATGCAGGAGCGCACTTCCAGACGGAAATCGTCAGCACCGATACGGGTACCGGAGAACTGTTCGGTAGCCTTTTCGTTGCCGCTTTGTCCTCTGCCGTGCCCGAGGTC
>DAITOH010000162.1:0-3312 GCA_036834225.1 Thiobacillaceae bacterium
CAAACGTGATCCGATCTGTATCAGACCTCAATGTTTCACGGGGTCTGCTCTGCCGTCACGCCGCAAAGTTTAGGGGAAGCCGTCATTGCATCATGGGGCTCATTGCGTGCAGGGTCGGCAGCCCCGCATGATGATGAATTATCTGGGATAATACTATTTTGTGCCCTAGGCGCTCAGCGATGCGTATCCTCCAGAAAGCCCTCACCTTCGACGATGTCCTGCTCGTCCCCGCTTATTCCCAGATCCTGCCCCGGGATGTCAGTCTGAGGACCCGGCTTACGCGCAGTATCCACCTGAACATCCCCGTCCTGTCTGCCGCCATGGACACGGTCACTGAGGCGCGCATGGCGATCGCCATCGCCCAGGAGGGGGGCATAGGCATCGTGCATAAAAACCTGTCCGTGCGCCAGCAGGCTGCCCAGGTGTCCAAGGTCAAGCGCTACGAGGCCGGCGTGGTGAAGGAGCCGGTGACCGTCCGGCCGGACATGACGGTGCGTGACGTGCTGCAGCTCGCCCGCCAGCACAAGTTTTCCGGCCTGCCGGTGGTGGACGATGCGGGTCGCGTGGTGGGCATCGTCACCAACCGCGACATCCGCTTCGAAACCAAGCTCGACCAGCCCGTCTCCAGCATCATGACGCCCAGGGAACGCCTGGTCACGGTGAAGGAGGGGGCAAGCCGCGACGAGGTGATCCGCCTGCTGCACAAACACCGCCTCGAGCGGGTGCTGGTGGTAAACGATACCTTCGAGCTGCGTGGCCTCATCACCGTGAAGGACATCCTGAAATCCACCGAATTTCCCCTCGCCAGCAAGGATGAGCATGGACGCCTGCGGGTGGGCGCTGCGGTCGGCGTGGGCGGGGACACCGAAGATCGGGTCGCCGCCCTGGTCGAGGCCGGGGTCGACGTGCTGGTGGTGGATACCGCCCACGGTCATTCCCAGGGCGTGTTGAAGCGGGTGGAGTGGATTAAGACCCGATTCCCCAAGGTGCAGGTCATCGGCGGCAACATCGCCACCGGGGCCGCCGCGCGCGCCCTGGTGGACCATGGCGCCGACGCTGTGAAGGTGGGCATCGGCCCGGGTTCGATCTGTACTACCCGGATCGTGGCGGGTGTTGGCGTGCCGCAGATCACGGCCGTCGCCAACGTGGCCGAGGCGCTAAGGGGCACCGGCGTGCCGCTGATCGCCGACGGCGGCATCCGCTACTCGGGCGATGTGGCCAAGGCCATCGCGGCGGGCGCGCATTCCGTCATGATCGGCAGCCTGTTCGCCGGCACCGACGAGGCGCCGGGCGAGATCGAGCTCTACCAGGGCCGCTCCTACAAGTCCTACCGCGGCATGGGCTCGCTGGGCGCGATGCAGCAGGGCTCCAAGGACCGCTACTTCCAGGACAACGAGGCCAATGTGGAGAAGCTGGTGCCGGAGGGCATCGAGGGCCGCGTGCCCTACAAGGGCAGCGTATTGAACGTCCTGCACCAGTTGATGGGCGGGCTGCGCTCGTCCATGGGCTATCTCGGCTCGCCGGACATCGAACACTTACACGCCAACGCCACCTTCGTCGAGATCACGAGCGCCGGCATCAAGGAGTCCCACGTCCACGACGTGCAGATCACCAAGGAAGCGCCCAACTACAACATCTGAAAGGCCGGGCACGGTAAGTGGCCCACGTTAGCCGCTCACCGCTCGCCACTCATCGCTTGCCACCCATCCAGTCCGTGCACGACAAGATCCTCATCCTCGATTTCGGATCGCAGTACACCCAGCTGATCGCCCGTCGCGTGCGCGAGACCGGTGTCTACTGCGAACTGCACCCTTACGACGTGAGCGAGGCGTTCATCCGCACCTTCAATCCCAGGGGCATCATCCTGTCGGGCGGACCGGCCTCGGTGACCGAGGCCGAAACGCCGCGCGCGCCGGATGTGGTGTTTAAGCTCGGGGTGCCGGTGCTGGGCATCTGCTACGGAATGCAGACCATGGCCGCCCAGCTGGGCGGGCGTGTGGTCAACGCCAGTCATCACGAATACGGCTATGCCGAAGTGCGCGTCCACGGCCACTCGCGTCTGCTCACCGACATCCAGGACCGCTGCGATGCCGATGGCAAGTGCTGGCTGGACGTCTGGATGAGCCATGGCGACCGGGTTGAACAGTTGCCGCCGGGCTTCAAGGTCATCGCCGAGAATGCCGCCACCCCGGTAGCCGGCATGGCCGATGACGCACGCGGTTTCTACGGCCTCCAGTTCCATCCCGAGGTCACCCACACCCTCCAGGGCAAGGCCATCCTCGCGCGCTTCGTGCACGAGATCTGCGGCTGCGGGCACGACTGGAACATGCCTGATTACATTGCCGAGGCGGTGGGCAGGATACGCTCCGAGGTAGGTAGCGACGAGGTGATCCTGGGCCTGTCGGGCGGGGTCGACTCCTCCGTGGCTGCGGCGCTAATCCACCGCGCCATCGGCGACCAGCTCACCTGCGTCTTCGTCGACAACGGCCTGCTGCGCTTAAACGAGGCGGAGCAGGTGATGCAGACCTTTGCCCGCAATCTGGGCGTGAAGGTCATCCACGTCGAGGCCTCCGAGCGCTTCATGACTAAGCTGGCCGGCGTCACCGACCCCGAACAGAAGCGGCGCATCATCGGGCGCGAATTCGTGCACGTCTTCCAAGAAGAGGCGGCGAAGCTGCCCAATGCCAAGTGGCTGGCCCAGGGCACCATCTACTCGGACGTGATCGAGTCGGCCAAGGCCAAGACCAAGAAAGCCCATACCATCAAGAGCCACCACAACGTCGGCGGCCTGCCCGAGACCCTGCACCTGAAGCTCTTGGAGCCCCTGCGTGAGCTGTTCAAGGACGAGGTGCGGGAACTCGGTGTGGCGCTGGGGCTACCGCACGACATGGTCTACCGTCATCCCTTCCCGGGCCCCGGCCTGGGGGTACGCATCCTGGGCGAGGTGAAGAAGGAATATGCCGACATCCTGCGCCAGGCTGATGCCATCTTCATCGAGGAACTGCGCGCGAGCGGCTGGTACGACAAGGTCAGCCAGGCCTTCGCCGTCTTCCTGCCGGTGAAGGCGGTGGGCGTGATGGGCGACGGTCGCACCTATGACTATGTGGTGGCGCTTCGCGCCGTGCAGACCCAGGACTTCATGACCGCGCGCTGGGCCGAATTGCCTTACACCCTGCTGGCCAAAGTCTCCAACCGTATCATCAACGAGATCCGCGGCATCAATCGCGTGGTCTATGACGTCACCGGCAAGCCGCCGGGGACGATCGAGTGGGAATGATTCCACGTCCGGCAGCCGCCGGCAGGATCAGGCAC